>MTKS01000177.1 GCA_004028495.1 Candidatus Electrothrix marina | reverse complement strand
CCATATAGCGCATACTGACCACCATCCCTGATGCCCCGATGCCCACCACAGCAACAGAGATAACCAGAATCATCTTCTGGAGAGCACTCAGGTTATCAAGGGTTTCATGTTTTGACATTTTCAACCCGGAGGCCAGTTCAGGCTGCGTCCGCCCAGGACATGCATGTGGATGTGAAAAACCGTCTGCCCGGCCTCTGCCCCGTTATTAAAGACAAGGCGATACTGCTCAATGCCTTCTTTTTCGGCAATCTGATTGCCGATTCGTATCAGCTTGCCCATGAGCTGTTCATCCTCTTCAGCCACGGCGGAAGGCCCGCTGATATGTTTTTTCGGAATAACGAGAAAATGCACAGGTGCTGCGGGCGCGATGTCCCGAAAAGCCAGTACCTCATCATCCTCATAGAGTTTGTCCGAGGGGATATCTCCCTGGATAATCTTACAGAACAGACAGTCTTCAGCCATAGCTTGCTCCTTTTTAACGTATGATTATTTTCTCCCGGTTCCTGTCGGGTCGAGTTTACCGGCATGGGGACGAAACTGAAACACCAGAGAGTCCCCGTTTAAGCGGATATCCACCGGCTCCAGCTGAACAAAGATCGGGGTCACTCCCAGTTTTCCGACGAGCGGATCCAGTTTATTCAGGGGCAGGGTATATTCTTTATTCAGTCCCTCCAGCAGGGGGGCCAGGGCGGTCGCCGCAGGATCGTGTTGCGGGGCTTGATTATAAAATGTCGGTCTGAGAAAAAGGGTTTTTCTCTTTTGATCATAACGGAGTGCTATGTCGCAACTGATCGGTAGAACCATCTGTCCCAGTTTGATCTGGATGGTTTGGCCTCCGACCTGAGCGTTGACCGCCATATTCCTGCCGCTGAGCTGCCCTTGAAGGGCTATGACATTCTGCTTCACAGCAAGCCTGCTGATGGAATCTATGACAAAGGTGCCTCGGAAATTGCTGTTTTTCTTCTTTTGCTCAACGGGGAGGGGCAGGAGGCTGCTCAGGGCCTGATGCAGGGTTGCCAGAGGCAGCGTCAGGGAGACCGGCGGCGTTTGTCCGGCCTTTGCCGGGACTGTGATCAGGTAAAATGTGCAGAGGATAAGCAGGAAAATATATTGACGGCGGCAAGGGGCGATCATGTGTTCAACCAAAAAAATGCTTGTTTATAGGGGCTGATAAATTCAGAGATCTTTTTATCAGTCCTGTTTCGTTGTTTCGCCTATCCTACTACGTTTTTCCCGGAGTGCAACTAACCAGACCGTCCCGAGGGAAAATATTCCGATTTTGGAAGCAATATCAGCGAAGCACTGATGACGTGACATTCCTTGAAAAAGAGGGTGCGGTTGTCAAGAAATTGACCTCGCAGGGAAAGAATGTTATTTTGAACGGGGAGCTTGCTGCCTTTGAGCCGGAAGTACTCAACTGGAAGAAAAGCTGCACACCAAGTGGTTGTTGCTCAAGAGAAACCGGCATTCCGTACCTCTTTTTTAAGCATGGACCAGCGGGAAAGTCAACAGGCAGAAAACAGGGCGCGGTATTTTTTTGGCTAAGCAGCTGATAGAGCAGATCCGGCGGTAAAACCGACAAGGAGAAAAACATGGCAGCACCGCAGTTGCCCGTGCAATTAACTGTGAAATCCGAATGCGTTCTCAGCGGGGCCCCGGAAGAACTCCGGGCCGCCATCCGAGAGCAGCTGACCGTGGATAATCCCAAATACTTGGCTGCTCAGCGCTATTCCCGTTGGCTGGGCAAGCAGATCAAACCGAAATTATATTTTTATCGTCAGGAAGGGGACAATCTTATCTTTCCCCGAGGTTTCGGCAACCGAGCAGTGCTCATCTGTCGCCGTCTGCTGGGTGTTGATCCGGTGCTGATTGATCAGCGGAGAAAGGTGGCTCCTGTGAGCTATGATTTTATGGGAGAGCTGCGTCCCTACCAGCAAGAGGCTGTTCAGGCCCTGACCGGGCATGCCTTCGGGGTGTTGGAGGCGGGAACCGGTTCCGGCAAGACCGTCATGGCCTTGAAAATGATTGCCGATCGTCGGCAACCCACCATCATTCTTGTTCATTCCCGAGAATTGCTGGAGCAGTGGATGGCGCGGATCGCAACCTTTCTCAATATACGGGCTGGTCAGGCCGGTGGCGGGCGGTATGATCCCCGGCCTGTGACCGTGGCCATTGTTAATACCGCCCGTAATCGTTTGGCGGACCTGGCTCCGCGCTTTGGTCATCTCATTGTTGATGAATGCCACCGGGTTCCGGCCACCCTCTTTACCGAGGTCGTGAGCGGATTCGATACCTTTTACATGCTGGGCCTGTCTGCCACTGCCTTTCGCCGGGAAATCGGCATGACCAGGCTTATCTACAGCTATATGGGGGATCGGGTCCATGCGGTGGATCCGGGAGTCCTGGCGGAAACAGGGGCTGTTGTCCGACCCGATCTTATCCAGCAGGAAACTGCCTTCTTTGCTCCGTATTCCGGGGAATATCCCAAGCTGATCAAGGCCCTGACCCAGGATCGGGAGCGCAACCGGCAGATCATCAGAGATGTGGTCGAGAAGATTCAACAGGGGGGGGAGGGGACGGTTTTATTGGTCTCTGACCGGGTGGCCCATTGCCAAGAACTGCTCAGCGGTTTGCAGCAGGAGGGGATTGTCGCGGAAATGCTCACAGGCAGTATTTCGCTGAGTGCCCGAACCGAAATCGTGCAGCGGGTGCAAAAGGGCGAGGTCCAGGTGCTGCTTTCCACTTTGCAGCTGATCAGCGAGGGTTTTGACTGCCCCGGTCTTTCCACCCTGGTGCTGACAACCCCGATCCGCTTTGAAGGCCGTCTTCTCCAGGTGGTCGGGCGGATCATGCGGCCGGCAGAGGGGAAAAAGGCCCTGGTTATTGATTATGTTGATACCAAGATCGGGGTACTGCATCGGTCCGGTCTTGCTCGGGCCGAGATGTTTGAGCGTTGGCAGTAGGGACTCAATAGGTACTGTTTCCGGTTAAGTCATGATCTTTCAATGGCATATTACAAATAGGTGCAATCTTCGTTGCCTGCATTGTTACCAGACAACATACGATGACAGGAGTGAACTCTCGCTTTCGCAGATCGAAGAAGTTCTTTGTCAGCTTGATCACTTCAGCAGGCAAAATCCAAAACAGGGCCGTCTCCATCTCACGATAACCGGAGGAGAACCCTTTTTGTTTCGGCATCTTGAAGCCTTGCTGGAGAAGGTGCATCACAACTGGAATATTAAAAGTTATAGCCTGTTGTCTAATGGGCACTGTATTGATGCGGCAAGCATCGGTTTGCTTGAAAAATATCCTCCTTCCTATGTTCAGATCAGTTTGGATGGAATGAAAAGGAAGCATGAAGCAATACGAGGGCGAGGCAGTTTTAAGAAGGCTGTTCAGGGCATTCAACTGCTGACAGCAGCAAAGATCAAAACAACGGTGTCTTTTACCGCAACAAAGAGGAATTATAAAGATCTTTTGAGATTATCCTTTTTCTGTAACCGGCTGAATGTTCATCATCTCTGGACAGATCGGGTGATACCGAGCCTCGGCGATAAAGAGGGTCTCTCGCTTGGTCCTGCTGAAGTCAAAAAGTATATTCGGCTGCTGCGACTTGCCGTTATCATCAATCTGCTTGATCCGGTTACGCGAAACAGGATCTCTTATTCCAGGGGCTTGCAATTTCTTGCTTTTCCCTTCCAGAAGCCCTATAGATGTTCCGCCGGGAGGAACTTGCTTGCCATAATGCCTGAAGGTGATGTCTATCCGTGCAGAAGAATGGAATACAAGGTGGGAAATCTCTTTGAAAGCAGCTTGTCAACAATATACAGGACAGCCTTTCTTGTTCGTCTTCGGGATGATGCAATGCCTGTGCGCGGTTGTGCAACATGCAGGCATGAGCGATCCTGCCGAGGCGGTTTGAAATGTCTTTCTTGGGTAGAACATGGCGAGCCGTTTACGCGGGACCCGGGCTGTTATGTACAATCAGGAGGTGTGTAGGATGGGTGGATTGAGTTCGTTTCTTTTTTTTGAAATCGGTGCGGTGTACCTTTCCTTTTCCATGACGCCCGACGTGAAAGGGCCTGCTTTTCTCTTCTATTATGGTTTTCTTTGGTTTATCCTGTTGGCTGTTGCAAAATGGAATAACTGGAAAGTGCTCCTTCCGATTATAATTTATTTTTCCGCCGGAATTGCTCGTTTTATCGCGGGGCAGCAGCACGGCATGTCCCGGTTCGGTATTATGTGGTTTATGATGTTCGGAGGCGTCATTCTTTATTTCGTTTTTGCGCTCAGTTCTCATTCAGGCGGAGGGAGTGACGGCGGAGGCTGGTTCGGTTGCGGG
>MTKS01000176.1 GCA_004028495.1 Candidatus Electrothrix marina | reverse complement strand
TCCTCTTCTTCAGTATTATCCAAGGCGAAGTCCTGTTCTCCGCCCTCGGTCTCATCGGCAAACAGGTCATCATCAAGCCCTGCCTCCGCGTCAAAGTCAAACCCGCTCTCTTCCTCGTCAAAGTCAAAGTCTCCGGCGATACTTTCCTCATCTGCCGGATCATCATCCGACAGGCTCTCGTCTCCGTCAAGAAAGAATTCATCCACACCTTCCCCGTCTGCTGAAAGATCAGAACTCTCGTCAAAATCCTCCGAAAACAGATCCAGTTCTGCATCATCATCCGCTACAGGAGAATCAAACTCAGGCTCGTCCTCAGTTTCCTCCTCAAGTTTTTGCTCCGGTGCCGGTATTTCAGCGGTCTCTACGGCTTCCGCCGCTTTCGTCCCTGTTCTTTCTTCTCCGGCACTTTTTCCCGCCGCTCGTTCTGCAGCCGACGCGGCAATAATTGCTTTCAGACTGTTAAGGCTGCCGATCTGCTCAAGCAAAACCCGCTTCCGTTGCTCAGCTGTCAGATTCATATCTTGAATCAGAAGCTTTAAAGCATCATAAAACGCATGAAGGATGGTAAACGAATCCGGATGGGCGTTTGATTTTTCCTCCCGTATATATGACCCTAATGCCTGCAACCCCTGCACGAGAATTTGTGCGTCACGATTATCAGTCAAATGCTCTCGCAACTCAGTGGCTTCCGCATGAAACTTCTCCAACCCCTCCTGAGTGACATCCCATTCCAAACCAAGAATGGTCGCTTCCATGCTGGTCAGCGGGTCGTCGGCTTCCTCACGCCGCACTGATGCACCCTCAGTGTCTCCTTGAATTATCGCTTCAGGCGGCGGTACAGCCTCGACATGTTCCTCAACGTGCTCCTTACCATGCTCTTCAACGTGCTCCCGGACATGCTCCTCGGCACCTGTCGTGCCGATTTGGTACTGCAGCACTTTAAATTTACGGACATCAGCCTTGAGCATGACGGCTATGGCCTCACTGCTGAGGTCTGTCGTAGATATTATTTTTTCATAATTATAAAAAAGGGTAAGAAGAAGTTTAATGGCGTTGGGGTTGGCATAGGCTCCCTCTTTCCGAAGATACTTGCCGATATTATCCATTCCCTGAAGATAAATCTGCGCCACCTTATCCCCGTCCCACAACGAACGCAGATCTGACAACTCTTCGGTCAGCTCGGCCAGAGTCTCCTCGGTGATATCCCAATCCAGCGAGAGAACTATCGACTTCAGGCGAAGAAGGGGCGACTCCTCATCATCGGTAAATTCAAACAAATCAACTTCATCATTATCAAACGACTCATCTGCAAATTGCGTGAGGTCTTCAAATTCGTCTATTGCTGGGGGCATAATCTTTATCCGGACTCATCTGAGGTGCCAGTACTCAACAGCGTACCTATACCGTTATTTAATCCCTTTACAAGAGTTTCTTCTGCACCGACACCACTGTGGATGAAATTATCTTTTTCAGTGTTTCAGGAACATTATACCCTGTCAGGGCACTGGCTTCAAAGGAAGGAACTTTCAGTTTGCTGTTCAGATCTTTTTCCAGAACAGCAGTCGGCAACACCGGGATACCCTGATTCCGCAAATCCACCTTATTATACTGCATGACCAAAGGAATCTTAAAAATAGACTCCTTATAGCTCTTGAGATTCTCATGCAGCTGATTCAGAGAACGTATATTTTTCTCCCGCATGGCTTCCTGTGCGTCAGCAACAAAAACCAAGCCGTCCACCCCTTTCAGAACCAGCTTGCGAGTGGCGTTATATTTCACCTGCCCCGGTACAGTATAGAGCTGAATTTTCAGCTCATACCCTTTTATCTTTCCCATATCAAAGGGAAGAAAGTCGAAAAACAAGGTCCTGTCACCATGTGTCTTCAGGCTGACCATTTCCGACTGGATCTGCTTGCTGAATTTACGATTGATATATTCAAGGTTGGAGGTCTTTCCGCCCCTGCCCGGACCGTAATAAACAACTTTTACCTGTACGATTTTCTCGCGTAGATTAATAAAGCTCAATGCTTCTCTCCTGCTGTGTATGGATTAATGCTGTTGAAGAGACGACTCCTGAAGGCCATAATAAAAATTATTTGCCAGCCCAGAGCTTTCTTATCTGTTCCAGTGCCTTAACGACATTCAGCCTGAGAAAACCAAGCGAAATATGCTTACCGAACATGGTGATCAGCAAAAGCTCCTCGTCGATTTTCGAAAAGTGGATATTACAATCCGTCCCCTTATGGAAGAGCAGGGAAAACTCCTGTTCCCCGACCAATTTCGCCATAGCATCCACAGTGGCGAAGTTACCGGCCGCCAGAGCCGCGAATGAATACACATCATATTTGGAAGTGCCGTTGTCCTTAGCCGTAATGATGTTCCCTGCCATGTCAATAATGATGACACAGTCCACTCCTATCTTGATGAGCTGTTCCGACAGGATTTCATCAATCTTTTCAAGCTGTTCCTGACTGACTACACCGTAATTCATCTGATATCCTCATTAACATTGCATTGTTTATCCGGCAGGGGTGAGCCGACCGGCATCTCTCCATTTTTTGACTATACGCCAGATAATCACAGATATGAAGCTGTTTTTAATACTTATACTATTTTTTTGTTTTTCACCGTATCTCCCTGCAAAGGGACCGTGCTGAATTTGAGCACATCAACAAGGCCTTTATCCGTGATTTTCAACTCCGGAATAACCGGCAGCGCGAGAAAACTGAGGAGCATAAACGGATTTTCCAGAGTTATCCCTAACTTTTTCGTTGCCCTCTCAAGCTTTTGAAGAGAGTCACAGACCTTCTCGGCAGGCTCCGTTGTCATCAGTCCGGCTACGGGCAAGGGAAGGGCTTCAATAACTCGACCTCCTCCTGTTACCACCAGTCCGCCCTGCATTTCAAGTATCTTTTTTATCGCCAACATCATGGAAGCATCATCAGTGCCGACAACGATCAGATTATGTGAATCATGAGCAACGGTTGAAGCTATAGCCCCGTCTCTGAACCCGAATCCTTGCACAAAACCGATCCCGACATTATGGGTACCGTGATGTCGCTCAATAACTGCAACCTTGAGTATATCGCGATCCGGATCAGCAAGCACGAAACCTTTTCTGATTTTCGGCCTCAGAAGGGCCTGCCCAGTGGTAATTTGGCCGTCAGCACAGGTGATCACCCGTATTTTTCCTGATTTTCCTGAAACGACAGGTACGCCGAGGTCAACCAAGTCAGGACGAATCCTCACCGTTGCCTGCAGAGCAGGAGCAAAGGTCTCTGCCTTCTGATCCGGGATTTCAGCAAGCATGTTCCCGTTTTCAGCCACGCATTCACCGGCGCAATACACCCGGCCGACCCTGAACCGCTTCAGATCCTCAAACACAACCAAGTCGGCTTTATAGCCCGGAGCAACAGCTCCGAGACGGTCAAGCCTGAAATGACGAGCCGGGTTCACCGTGACCATCTGCACGGCTGTCACGGCATCCGCACCCAGCTCCACAGCTCGACGGAGCAGGAAATCCATATGCCCGTGCTGCACCAAATCATCAGCGTGGCGGTCATCGGTTACCAGCAGACACCGATGAACAGCAGCAGTACGAAAAAGGGGAAGCAGGGCCTCCAAATTACGGGCTGTCGAGCCTTCTCGGATAAAAACCGTCATTCCCGCCCGCAACTTTTCCCAAGCCTCGGCCAAGGTTGTACACTCATGATCCGAACTGACCCCGGCGGCAACATAGGCTTGCAGGGCCTTGCCGCTCACCCCGGGAGCATGCCCGTCGATAAGTACCCCTCTGCTGCGGGCAGAAAAAATTTTCGCCAGCACATCAGAGTCCCCGGCAACGGTACCCGGAAAATTCATCATTTCCGCCAGTCCGATAATATCCCGGCGTTCGAGCAACTCATCTATATCATCAACTGACAACCGAAATCCGCTGCTCTCCATATGGGTTGCCGGAACACAGGAAGGCACCATCCCGTACACCGTAAGGGGAGCCGTCCGGGAAAGCATAAAATCCACCCCGACCTTTCCGCAGACATTGGCAATTTCATGCGGATCACAGACAACTGCTGTTGTCCCGCAAGGCACAACAGCAGCGGCAAATCGGGAAGGTGTGAGCAGAGAACTCTCAATATGAATATGCCCGTCAATAAACCCCGGACTGACACAGCAGCCGGCAAGATCAACTTCTTCTTTCCCTGCATACTCGCCGTGCGCACCATACTCACCAACACCGGCAATATACCCGTTAATGACAGCAATGTCTCCCAGAGCTACTTCCCCGGTAAAGACGTGGATAATCCGACCATTTTTCAGAACAAGGTCCGCCTGTATTCGACCGGCGGCACAATCAA
>MTKS01000175.1 GCA_004028495.1 Candidatus Electrothrix marina | reverse complement strand
GAGTGTTGCTACAAATAAAGGAGACAATAACAGTAAGTTGTAAAAGTACCTTTCACATCAAAAAATAAGCAGTTTCATTGCACTACAATTGGCTGTTAGCTTAAACTACACTCCAAAGGGGCACCATCTGCTTTTGCAAGAGGAGAGAAAAAAAATGCCGGAGCGATCATAATGATCGCCCCGGCCACGAAAGGAGGAAAAACGAAGAGAGGAGGAGTGGGTGCTCTGTTCTTTCTGCTATCTTTCTACCTTCCGAAGCTTAATCGTCGTAGGCATAGCGTCTGTGCTCGTAGCGGTCATCATTGTCGTAACGTCCGGAGTTGCCCCGGTACTCATAGCTATCATGTCCGCCGCGATACTCATTCCGGTCATCACTGTATCGCTCGCTGCCGCGATATTCATAGCGGTCGTCGTCATATCGTTCGCTTCCGCCGCGATATTCATAACGATCATCATCATAGCGCTCATGCCCTCCTCGATACTCATAGCGGTCATTATCGTAACGGTATTCATGTTCGCTGCTATGAGCTGTTCCGAAGAATGCTGCTGCGAAAAAACATCCGATCAGGGCTATTGCTGTCTTTTTCATGAGGGAACCTCTGTCTGTTGCAATGAGTGGTTGAAGTAATTTGCTCTTGTTTATGATTTTATACTAACAGGGTAAAGATTAACGAAAGATTAACCGGAAAAGGTTTTTTAAAGATTTTTTGCGTTGCCTTGGAAAAATATTTTTTAAGAAATAAAATTATAAGAAGAACGGGTGACTGAAAGAAAAAAGGAGGCAATAGGCGTGAATATTGGTATCATCGGTTCTGGAAAAATAGAGAGAGGGAATAACCGGCAGGGTTTTATTATGGTAGAACCATACCTCAGTATACGCTGAACCATAGCAAGGGACAGGTTCGCTGCCCATTATCTTTTTTTTCGTCCCGCAAGGAGAATTCTATGAGAGAAGAACCCGATACAGTTGCTGATAAAATACGGACCGCGACATTCTGGACAGGAATTTTATTGATCATAGCCGGAGTGACTGTTCTGCTGGGATTGGCTACGGTGGCGGTTGATATTATTAAAGACCCGGAAGGTGTTGCTCTTGTCAAGTGGTTGGCGGAAAAGACAGGTGAAACCGAGCTGTTTCTGAACGGGCATTTTGATCAGATCCAGTTTGCAGTTAATGCATCACCGGCTCTGCAATATATTTTCCTCGGTATTATCGGATTGATCCTGATTAATATACTTGCTGCCATAGTGCGAAGTCTTATACGTGTCGGAGCAGAGCTGATTCAGTTTGCCGGAATACAACGGCCTGATAAACCAGCCGGAAAAAGGTAAGTCGTATACAATTTGAACAGTGTGCCGACCCGATTTGTTTTTTTGAAGACCACGGAGAAATCAATGTGTATGAAAAAAGTAACTGTTAAAGATTTTCGTGAAATGAAGGGCAACGGTCATGCCATCTCTATGCTCACCGCCTATGATGCCTCTATGGCTTGTCTGCTGGATCAGGCCGGGGTGGATGCTCTGCTGGTGGGTGATTCCCTGGGGATGGTGGTTCTGGGCTACGACTCCACGGTCCCGGTGACGATGGAGGAGATGCTGCACCATGCCGGGGCGGTCGGTCGGGGCACGGAACGGGCCTTGGTGATCGGCGATATGCCCTTTGGTTCCTATCAGGTTTCTGTGGAGCAGGCCGTTGCCAACGGAACCCGTTTTCTCAAGGAAGCAGGCTGCGACTGCGTGAAATTGGAAGGCGGCGAAGAGGTCTGTGATGCGGTACGAGGTCTGGTGCGGGCCGGAGTGCCGGTCATGGGCCATATCGGCTTGACTCCGCAGACTGCCGGGCAGCTGGGCGGCTTTAAGGTGCAGGGAAAAGACAGCGATGCGGCCCATAAGCTGCTTGCCGATGCCAAGGCTCTGGAGTCGGCCGGGGCCTTCGGGATTGTCCTGGAGGCGGTTCCTGCTCTGCTTGCCGAAATCATCACGGGCACTCTTGTGGTGCCGACCGTGGGTATCGGCGCGGGCGCGGGCTGTGACGGTCAAGTCCTGGTGACCAATGATATGCTGGGTCTGTTCGAGAAGTTTACCCCCAAATTCGTGAAACAGTACTGCAATCTTGCCCCGGATATCAAGCAGGGCGTGCAGGCTTTTATCCGGGAAATCCAGGAAGGCAGCTTCCCGGCGGAAGAGCATAGTTTTGCTGCCAAGGAAGACTTCTCTGGTCTGGTCGGATCAGAGAAAAAATAGCATACCCTTTCTCCTGCCTGAAAAAAGTTCGGAGCAGATCAGGGAAAACGCAGGTGTGGTCCAGTGCCAGACCTGCGTCTTCTTTTCTTGTTTTTTTGTCCGGTACCCCACTTCTTCCCCACTGCCCACCTCATTATAGAATAACTTTCTTCCTCGCTTCTTTTTGGAGCAAAAACTGCTTTTGCATCGTGTCCAGAAAAAGAATATATTCCGACACATTTTCTCTTCTCCTGGAGTCATCTTTCTTGCATCTCAACGCGATTCAAGCATGGATTACTGTGCATTTATTGGTGGTGTAAGCTGTTTTTCTCCTGGTTTTTCTCGGTACGAACCTGTTGATATTCTGCCTTATTCTTCTTGACGGAAAAAGCCCTGTGGGATAAAAGGAAGAAAGGTGGTGTAGAGTGGGGAAAAATGGAGTTGGTGGCTAAAATGATTTTCGTGATGAAATGACAAAGAAAAAAATTGTTGGGTCACGTTTTCGCAGTCGCTCCGAGCATGTTTTGGACGCCAAAGGGCGTCTTAATATCCCGAGTCGGTTTCGGGACGTGCTGTCCGAGGTCTACAATAATGCTCTGATTATCACCAATTGGCAGAAAAGTTTGAAGGCCTATCCCCTTGTTGAGTGGGAGGCTTTAGAAGATAAATTGTTAACCCAAGGCCGGAGTCAGCCCGGCATGAGTGCCTTTGTTCGTTATGTTATTTCCGGCGTTATTGAATGCTCGTTGGATAAACAGGGCAGGATACTTTTGTCTGCGCCGTTGCGAAATGAATTCGGCATCAGCAAGGAAGTGGTTTTAAACGGTATGCTTGATCATTTTGAGATTTGGGATAAAGGGGCTTGGCAGAACGAAGTTCGTCGTACCCGGGAAGATTTTACCAGTTTTTGTGAAGGCTTGTCTTCACTGGGGATCCTTTAATGGCCCCACAGTCTTTTTTTGCTGAGAAAGAGGGTAAGGATCTCCATGTACCTGTTTTGTTTCAGGAGGTTATGGAGTGGCTCCGCCCCTGTTCTTCCGGGTGCTATGTGGACGGCACCTTGGGATTGGGCGGCCATACCGAGATGATCCTGGAGCAGTCAGCACCGGAGGGAAGGGTGCTGGGATTTGAGTGGGATGCCCAGGCGGCCCGGTTTGCCGCAGAGCGTTTGGCAGGCTTCGGGGATCGGTTTCAGCTGATTCCGGCCTCCTATGCGGACATGGCTCAGCAACTGCATAATCAGGGACAAGGCCCGGTGGACGGTATTCTTGTTGATCTCGGTGTTTCCTCGCTCCAGCTTGATTGCCCTGAACGCGGATTCAGTTTCAGGGAGGATGCTCCGCTGGATATGCGGATGGATATCGGACGGGAGGTGACTGCGGAGCAGCTTGTTAATCGGCTGACTCAGGAGGAACTCGCTGATATCTTTTTTTATTACGGGGAAGAACCGCAGGCCCGGCGGGTGGCACGCTTTATTGTGGAGGCTCGGGTGCAGCAGCCCTTTATGACCACTCGACAGCTTGCGGATCTTGTTGCTCTGTCGATTCCGAAAAAGTATCACCCGAAAAAAATCCATGTTGCCACCAAGGTTTTTCAGGCCTTGCGCATAGCGGTTAATCGGGAGCTGGATAACTTAACCCGTTTATTGACGGACGGGTCCGAGCTGCTCAAGCCGGGGGCACGATTTTGTATTATTACTTTTCACTCACTTGAAGATCGTATTGTCAAACAGTCCTTTGTGAAATCGTCTAATTACAAAGTGTTGACCCGGAAGCCTATTCTGCCGACAGCGGATGAGGTGAGGAATAATTCGCGGTCCCGCAGTGCAAAACTGCGGGTCGCAGAGAAATTATAACGGCATGACGGAGAGTCGGTCGTCAAAAAGGGAGGATCTGTTGTGAATCATACTGTTCGCTCAATACGGTCGCCTGCTCTCTCTTTCAGTCTGCGCAGGCAGGTGACGGTTTTCAGAAGGAGAGACGGTTTTTCAGAAGATTTTATCCGGCTGTCAGCATATACACTGGGCGCGGTTGTATTATGTTTCTTTTTTGTAAGCCTGTTTTTTTCTTGGAATATCGGTCGGGAAAAAGCAGTTTTTGAGCAGCAGCAGCTTGTCTATGAAAGCCTCGGTCGGGAACA
>MTKS01000174.1 GCA_004028495.1 Candidatus Electrothrix marina | reverse complement strand
CGCCCCTACACCCCATCAATGCTCGGCTCAACCGCCGCAACCGGCACCGGCTACACCGCCGCCTTCAAGCTCACGACGCATAGCCATATCCATGAGTACGCGTTCTTTCTTCTTATTAATACCCAAGGCCTCGCGTTTTCCGTCAATAGCCGCGATCATGGCTTTGGCGATATCCAGGGGATTGCTTTGCACGCCCCAACAGGCACCGAACTCCTCTTTGATATCTTTCAACAGATACTCGGAGAATTTCTTGGCCCCGCTGATAGGCAGATCCTGGAAGATGACGTGGGCACCGCTGGCGACAAAATACTGCCCGATGGCAACAGCTTTTTCGCTCATCCACAGAGGTGCGGAACCGACTGCAGGCAGCTCGGCAATATCATCACCCAACCCGCCTTCTTTGACCATCGCGGTCAAGGCGATAAGGAGGCGTGAGTTATCCACGCAGGAACCGACATGAAGAACCGGCGGCATACCCACGGTTTCGCAGACCTCGCGCAGCCCGTCTCCGGCATACTCGGTTGCTGCTTCCGGGCGCATTAATCCCCGACGACCAAGGGCCTGGGCTGCACAACCGGTGGCCAGCACCAGCACGTTATTTTTAATCAGCTCTTTGGCGATCTCAAAATGAATATCATCAGAATACTTATAATGCTCGCAGCCGACCAAGGCCCCTACGCCGCGAATACGACCGTTGATGATATTGTCGTTCAGCGGGCGATAAGACTGACGGAAACGACCGCCGAGCATGTAGTTGATGGTCTCATGCGAGAAACCGACCACCACATCGAATTTCTTGTCTTTCGGGATATAATACTCGCCCCGTTTCTTAAAGTTGCCGACGGCATGTGCCAGAATCTGCTTAGCCGAGGCATAGGCATCATGCTCGTCAAACTGAATATGCACACCGTCCGGCATTTTGGCGCGGTAGTTGGTGGTGATAATATCGGTATGCTTGCCTTTCACGACCTGGGCAAGGGACTGCATGACGCACTGGACATCAACAACCATAGCCTCCACCGCACCGGTGGCCAGAACCATCTCCTGCTGAATAAAGGAGCCTGCCACCGGAATACCCCGACGCATCAGAATCTCGTTACCGGTACAACAAACACCGGCCAAGTTAATCCCCTCGGCACCGGCCTTTTTGGCCAGAGCCAGTATTTCTTCGTCCTCAGCTGCCAGACAAAGGGACTCCGCCAGAAGCGGCTCATGACCGTGGACAGTCACATTGACCATATCCTCCCGGAGCACGCCGAGATCAATAATAGCTCGCTTGGGTACCGGGGTGCCGAACATAATGTCGGTCAGCTCGGTGGAAAGCATGGAGGCTCCCCAACCGTCGGCCAAGGCGCAGCGGCTGGCCTGCTTGGTGATATTATGATATTCCTGATCCACACCCATATGGGTACGGTGCATCATCTCCACAACTTCGCGATCAATGCCGCGCGGCTCGACCCCCTGTTCCTTCCAGATCTTCTGCTGCTTGAGCGGAGCCCGCTTGAGCATGGTCAGCGGTGAACTGTCCTGCTTGCCGAATTCGGCCAAGGCCCGCTCGCCCAGTTCAAGGGCGATCTCGTTCTTATCCCGGTCTGCGGTTTCGATCCCGAAAAGCTGAGCCATATCGTGCAGCTTCTCAACATCCTTGATCTCATGCGGGGTTTCTCCTTTTGCCGTGGCAATGAAACCGCGCACCATTTCCCGGGCATGATCAGTATGGGCCGAAGTACCGCCGGCCACGGTCCGGGCGAAATTTCGGGCCGCAACCGTATCCGCTGTGGCACCGCAGATGCCGACCATAGATTCAACACCGTCAATGATCTGACAGGGTCCCATATTGCAGTTACGGCAGCAGGTGCCTCCTGAGCCGAACAGACAGGCGGACATCCCCCGATCCTCAATACGGTCATAGGCGGTGCGAACCTGCTTGGCAAGATCCTGATTCAGCAGGTCGCGAGTTGAGCTGGCGGTTATATCGTTGCAGCTTTCGCAGCGATTAGGCTTAGCCATAGTACGGTCTCCTCGAAAACAGAAGTCTGAGAGCAGGCAAGGCAATTAAAAGTATACCGCCTGCTCATATCCTTAAAAATTATTTCCTGACGATCTTGATCTTATGCCAATCCGGCAAACTGCCTGGCGGACTGGACGGTATTTTTCATCAACATCGTGATGGTCATCGGGCCTACACCGCCGGGCACCGGCGTGATGGCTGAAGCCTTTTCTTTAACTGACTCGAAATCCACATCACCGGCCAGCTTGGCCTTGCCGGACTCGGTCATTCCGATGCGATTTACACCGACATCAATAACAACCACCCCTTCTTTGACCTGATCCGCCTTGATCATATTAGCAACACCGGCGGCAACAATCAGGATATCAGCCCGCTTGGTATGAAAATCCATATCCTTGGTCCGGGTATGGCAAAGGGTGACCGTGGCATTACCTGCGGCCCGCTTCTGGAGCATCAGATTGGCCACCGGCTTACCAACGATATTAGAACGCCCGACAACCACGACTTCAGCACCCGAGGTCTCGACACCGGAACGTTGCAGCAGCTCCAACACCCCGTGCGGCGTACAAGGCAGAAAGCACTTCTCGCCCAGAACCATCCGTCCTACATTCACGGGATGAAACCCGTCCACATCCTTATCCGGATTAATGGCATTGAGGATCTTCGCCTCATCAATATGCTTGGGCAAGGGAAGCTGCACCAGAATACCGTGAATTTTATCGTCGTTATTATATTTTTCCACCAGTGCCAGCAGATCGTCCTCGCTGGTCTCGGCATCCAGGGTAACCTGCTCGGAATGAATTCCCAGAGCATGCGCCGTTTTATTTTTGGCTGCCACATAGGACTGAGAAGCGGGATCTTCGCCCACTAAAATAGTAACCAGCCCCGGAATCACCTTATCCGCCAGCTCGGCAACTTCTTTCTTCAGTTCTTCCCTTATCGCCTTTGCGGTTTCGGTTCCGCTGATGATCTTTGCGCTCATGGCTGCTCCTTAAAAGAGTCCGTATATGACCAATTTCACTGACCACACACAGCAAACCGGCAAACAAGAGGCAGCCGGTTTATTGATTGTTTGAGAGTAACGCCTTTTGAAAATTGAACGCTATTCTATTCTTTTTCAGTTTCTTTTTCAAGGTGAATTTCATTTTCGTAAGAAACGACTCACAGTTCCGTGCTGCGCATTACGGAATTTTTTAACAAATAGAATTATTCCCAACTGATTCAATCTCATTTAAAATATGAATAATTCTTCTTCAAAAAACCACACATCGTGACACCGACAATGTATTTCAATTCTGTCAATCCTGTCTCCGCTCCGACTCCGCCGGGATTACGCACCTGCCCCTCTCCTCGGATTCAACAAAAAAGCACTTGACTTTCAAGCTGTTGTCCTGTAACCCTTGACTATAACCTCTTCTCGGAATATGAAGAGAGACAGCCGGAGGGTGCCCCTGCCGGAACGCAAAATTTTCGGGCGAACACAGGGGTTCGCCCCTGCAACATCCCTGCAAACCGCAGAGCAAATAAGAAGCAAGGGCTGAAAAATACATGACAACACAGACTGCGCAGACCGCAAAAACCCTGCTCATGCTCGGCGACTCATTGGTCGAATGGGGTGATTGGGAAAGCCTGCTCCCGGAACTACAGGTTATTAATCGCGGGGTCGCCGGAGAGCACACCGAAGGACTGTCAGCCCGGCTGGCCAGAGAGATTGACGCTGTTCTTGACGCCGGTACGGAACCGGAGTATATCCTGCTTATGACAGGAACCAATAATCTGCTCATGGGCAGCCCCTATTTCCCTGCCATCCTGGGAAGCATGCTGCCGAGACTGGCCGACCTCTGCCCCGACAGCAGCATCACCCTGAATTCGCTCATGCCCATGCAGCTACGCGGCTTGGCTCGGGAAACCATCACTGCGAAAAATAACGAACTGCGTGATGCGGCAAAACAAAGCGGCTGTCGTTTTCTCGACATGACCGGCCCCTTTACCGAGCAATACCTGCCCGTGACCAAGCCCTGTTTTCTCAACGACGGGGTCCATTTGGCCACCCGAGGCTATCAGGTCTGGGCCGGGGCCATAAAAAAACATCTTGATACTCTTGAGGAGAATCATCCGATGTACCGTGAAATTTCTCGGTGAGCCGAGAAGAGAAAGAAGAAAAAATACAGCATTACTAAGGGTTGTTTCCTGTCGCAACACCGTGCGGAACAGGCAAAAGGATTGCACAGGGACAACAAAAAACCAACGTTACTTTTTTTGTGAGGTTAAACGATGAAGAACGGAAAAGCATTGCACAAAATCATCGGGTGCGGGGTTGTTATGCTCGCCGTGTTCGTCTTTGCGGGCACAGGGTACAGTCGCT
>MTKS01000173.1 GCA_004028495.1 Candidatus Electrothrix marina | reverse complement strand
GCCGAGGAGAAGCACGCCGTCCATACCGGAGGACATGGCATCCTTGATCCAGACCATGTTGACAGAACCGAGGCAGCGTACCGGAATAAAACGAACCAGCGTGTTCATCTTATTGTGGCGCATACCGGACATATCAACGGCCGGATAGGCATCATTCTCGCAGACAAAAACGGCGATACGGAGCTTATCCTCATCATCGTCCGGCACCTCGATGCATTTGACCATGGAACCGATCATATCAACGTTGTAATCGGCAAAACCGATAATGCGCTCAGGACAGGCTCCCATACAGGTACCGCAACGACGACAGCGGGTCGGATTGGGCAGCGGTGTTCCTTTTGCATCATCGTCCAAAGCACCGAAAGGACATTCCTCGGTACAACGCTTACACTGCGTACAACGCTGGAAAAAGAAATCAGGGTAGGTCTGATCACCGGAACGGGGATGAACAGCCACACCGCGATCAGCCGACTCAATACATTGAATAGCCTTTAACGCCGCACCGGTGGCATCGTCAATGGTTTCTTCCATTGTTTCCGCTTTCCGCACACCGCCGCAGGCATAAACGCCGGTCCGACGGGTTTCGTAGGGGAAGCAAATAAAGTGCGAATCAGCATAGCCGTCAAAAAGATCCAGATCCAGAAAGCCCGGTCCCTGACGATAGGCCAGATTAATGGTCGGTTCATCCACCGTGGTCGGAACCATACCGGCTGCCAGAACAACCATATCAACGTTCAGTTCCAGATCATCACCCAGCAGGGTGTTCTCCGCAGTAACCTTGAGTCCGCCGCCTGCCTCTTCCACCTTGGTGACCGTGGCCTTGGTCATGAACACACCGTCACGCTGCTGCATCCCCTTATAGAACAACTCGGTGTTGCCCGGTGTCCGCATATGCTGATACAGAATATATGCCTGAGCCGCATCGCCGTTATCGTCACAGACATACTGCGCCTGCTTCAAAGCGACCATAGAGGTGACAGAGTTGCAGTACGGGAAGTCACGATCATTATCCGTGCTGCCCGGACTCTGAATAAAGGCGACCTTGGCGGGAACCTTGCCCTGCTTGGCCAGTTTCTCAAACTCGGCATTGGTCACAACATTTTGCAGCGTACCGTGTCCCAGATGCTCGTACTCGGAGACATCGGCAGGCCGCCAGCCCGTTGCCAGCACAACCGCACCGAACAGCTCCGCATCGGGATCGGCCTCTGTATAGACCTTCAGACCGGTGTTGGGGTCTTCCATCTCCCCTTTCTCAATCTTGTCACGCTCGTCAACACCAACCTTAGCCGGAGCATCCCACTCGCTTTCGGTTCCGGCAGGTTTCAGGGTTACCCCGAACTCACCCGGAGCACCGCTGATACGGGCGACTTCGGTCTCTGTTTTTACAGTGATCTTCGCATTGGAAGTAACCTCTGCAATCATCTGTTCGATATTGGGCTGCTCAAGCTCGCTGTACGGATAAGCGGTCGGGAACATCTTGCGCCATCCCAAAGCCTTACCGCCCAGTTTATCGGTCTTTTCAACGATTGTTACTTCGTAGCCGGCCTTAGCCGCTTCAGTGGCTGCTGTGATACCGGCGATACCGCCGCCCATGACCAGAATACTCTTGGTGATCTGCTCCATTTTATACGGAACAGGCACCGCACTTTTTTTGGCACGGGTGACAGCCATGCGGACATAATCCTCACCCACTTCCTGCAGATACTCGGCTGCTTCCTCGTCTTCCTCATCAGGCTGTGCGGTCCAAGCCACATGTTCACGCAAATTGCCGCGAATGGTAATTGTCCCGTCACCGTAATCAAAGGTGTCCTGCATTACGCGAGGTGAACAGGCGCAAACAACCACAGTATTTACGCCTTTTTCTTCGATATCTTTTTTGATCAGGGCCTGACCTTCCGCACCGCAGAGACAGGCATGCTCCTGCATCTCCATACCGGTTTCAGAGGCAGCTCCTTTTAAACCGTCAACATCGAGAACGTCACCGATACTGCACCCTGTGCAAAGATACGCACCATATACTTTATCCATTGTTTTCCTCCTACTGTGCGTTCTGAATTGCTTTGAGAGCTGCGGCAGTAGCAGACTGCGTACAGGTGTACACGTCGGACGCTGACTTGGCGCAACCGGCGGCGATCATCCCTTTCTCCGGCTCGGAAACAACAAAACCGTTGCCGTCCATGTTCAGCCCGAGGGTCTTGCCCTGCTCACCGAGCGCAGGCTGCATTCCTGTTGCCAGGACGCACATATCGACCTTCTGCTGCACTTTACCGCCGCCGACTGCATCCTCAGCCACAACGGTTACCCCGCCGTCATCCTCGGCAATAATATCAGCAACCTTTCCTTTGATAAACGTCGAATTTTCATCGGTTCTCAATTTTTCACGGAAATGCTCATATTTGCCCGGTGTACGCAAATCAATGTAAAAGACATAAATCTTGGCTTCGGGGTAACGCTCACGTATATAGGTCATCTGCTTGAAGGTCGCCATGCAGCAGATATAGGAGCAATACTCCAGATGATTCTCATCACGGGAACCTGCACACTGAACAAAGGCGATAGACTCAATCTCTTTATCATCGCCGGGACGAAGGATCTTACCGCCGGTAGGTCCGTTGGGCGCGGCCATCCGCTCCATCATCATATTGCTGATAATGGCGGGAGAGGATTCCGGCTTCAGGTTGTCCAGTTTTGACCGGTCATACGGATTCCAGCCGGTAGCCCAGACAATGGAGCTGACATTCACGGTGAAGGTCTCTGCCGCCATTTCGGTATCAATGGCATTGTACTTACAGGCACCTTTGACAGCCTCAAGGCAATCAGCGGAACAGGCATCCTTATCCAGCACATAACGACGCGGAAAAGCCATCTCATGCGGCAGATAAATCGCCTTGCTCTTGTTCATGCCGAAGTTAAAGGCGTTATCGATCTCGTCAGTGCAGGCCTCGGCGCAATCACCGCAGGCTGTGCAGTTGGAGTTGACATAACGGGGTGCGGTCTCCAGCTCCACCTCGTAATTACCCGGACCTCCGGACACCGATTTGACCGTGGTCATAGTGTACGGACGAATTTTCCGGTTATTCTTTACCCGCTTGAAGTTAATCTCCAATCCGCAGGTGGGGGGACAAAGTTTCGGGAAATACTGATTCAGCTGGGCCACACGGCCGCCGAAGTACGGATTCTTCTCGATAATGTAAACATCATTACCTACTTCCGCAGCTTCCAGCGCAGCGGTCAAACCGCTGATACCGCCGCCAACAACCAGTACCGCACCAGTTTTCGTAGCATCACTCATGCCAAACCTCCATAAAAACTGCTGGTATTGATAAATTGGTTATTTCTGGTTCAAATGAAAAGCAAGCCGAAACAGCATGCTGCTCAATTCAAACAAAAATAACCTGTACAACTTTTACATTTTTTTACAGGACATAAAAAACTCCAGACCTCGTAAACGGGGCCTGGAGATTCAATCTGACGGTGACCGGTCAAGCGATACAAGCATGTGCAGCTTAACCGGACAGAGGAAAAACTCCCCTGCCCGTCATATTACCGACCCTGTATCCCTTAGATCCAAGGATCGGTTTCTACGATGTTGATGCACTCAACTTTCTCACACTTCCACTCCTGAGTCTTAGGATCGAAGGTGGAGTTAACGAAAGCCTTCCAGTTTTCGTCATCAACAGTGGGGAAATCAGAGCGGTAGTAGAAGCCCGGGTAGCGGGACTCTTTACGGAACTCAATGTGACGAATATGGGTCTCAACACACCAGATACGGTGGTAGTTCTCCCAAGCACGCATCAGCTCATGCAAGTCGCCAGCAGCCATCTTCTCAGCATCTTCACGCAACATGCGCAGGAGATCCAGACAGATATTGAGCAGCTTACCTGATGTCATGTAATACGTAGCAACACCACCACCGTACTCATCAGTGGCCTTCATCAGGCGCATCATCAGACCGGTCGGTTTGCAGTAGTTAGGATTAACATCCTGATGGGTGGTTGCACCTACGTGCTCCAGGTAACGGGTTACCGGGGCATAGATCTCAGCAGCCAACTCCGCAGCAGTCTGAGACAGCTCAGGCTGGAAGTCTGCATTATCGCGACAGTACTTAACCATCTGCTTACCAACAATACGTCCCTCGGTGTGCGAACCGGAAGAGAACTTATGACCGGAAGCACCAACACCGTCACCGGCTGTAAACAGACCGTCAACAGTGGTCATACGGTTGTAGCCCCACTTGTACTGATGCGAACGCGGACCGTCAACAGTCGGGACCCAATCTTCATCCGGACCTGAAGTCCAGATACCGCAACAACCGGAATGTGATCCCAGCATGTACGGTTCGGTCGGCATGATCTCAGAACCGACTTTTTCCGGCTCAATGTTCATACCGGCCCACAGACCAGCCTGACCAATGGACATATC
>MTKS01000172.1 GCA_004028495.1 Candidatus Electrothrix marina | reverse complement strand
CACTTGGATGAAATCTTCCCGGCATTTTACTTCAGACAAAAGGATGACAGGACCGCTGGTTGCTTTGGCCGCAATCTTTATCAGTCTGTTCTGTACTGGTGTCACGCTGGCCGACAGTCATGAGCGGCATAGAGGTGAGAGTAAAATGTACGGCATAATTGACAGTATGCCGAGTTCCGGCTTTACAGGCAAATGGGTCGTCGGCGGTCGTGAAGTTGAGGTTACCGACAGAACACGGATTAAAGAAAAACATGGTCTGGCCGAAATCGGAAGGTATGTGGAGGTCGAGGGGGTTCGTGACAACGACAGGCTTATTGCCTATGAGATTGAAGTCGAGCGTAACAGAAAAAAACGCGGTTCTGGTCACCGTTAAAGAAGAGCACGACAGGGTTGGAGGCGGCAGCATTCCGCCCTGCTAAATGGTCGAGAAGTAGCAGGGGGGAGTGAACGGTTACCTGAAATTCCGATTCACGGGCGCGACTCCAATCCGGAAAGCTGATCGGCAAAAAACTTCCCGAAAAAGGATATATCTATGGCACTTTCTCTTTTTGATCTTGATAATACTCTCTTAGCCGGTGACAGCGATTATGAATGGGGCCGTTTTCTCATCAAGAAAGGTCTGGTTGACGAGGCCTCTTATGAAGCGGAAAACAACCGTTTCTTTGACCAATATAAACAGGGTACTCTGGATATTTATAAATTCTGCGCGTTCAGTTTTCAGCCCCTGGCGGAACGCGGTATGGAAGAGCTTCAGCTGCTCCATGCGGAATTCATGCAGGAAGTGATTGAGCCGATGATCGAAAAAAAGGCGCTCACCTTGGTGAATAAGCATAAAGAGCAAGGGGACACCGTGATGGTTATCACGGCGACCAACAGCTTTATTACCGGGCCTATTGTCCACGCCTTCGGGATAGAACATCTCCTGGCTACAGAGCCAAAGGTTGTTAATGATCGCTATACCACAGAGATTGACGGTATCCCCTGTTTTCATGAGGGCAAGGTACAACGCCTGAAAAACTGGCTGACTGAACAAAACATGTCGCTCCGAGGGAGCTGTTTTTACAGTGACTCAATCAATGACCTGCCCTTGTTGGAAAAGGTGGATACCCCTGTTGCCGTTGATCCGGACGAAAAATTGGCTGCACTTGCCCGCCAAAGAGGATGGGACTGTATCTCACTGCGTGATTGATGAAAGATATGCCGTCATCAGTCCCTCTCTAAAGGATATTGTTTTTTTTCAAAAGTCTTTTTTTTATGGACAGCGACCTGTTTTCTACATAACTTATAAGGTGAACCCCGATTTTTTTTATGACAATTTCACTGCATCATAATATTTCATATTTTTTCTCTTACTTGAACACATATTGTGCTGATCGGCGCACCGATAATAAACCTATCCTCGACTGAAGTAATAAAACTTGCAACAGCTTGCTGAATCCATGGAAAAAAAGAAGGTCAAAATTTTAATTGTAGACGATGAGCAGGTACATAGGTACATGCTCTACTCCATGCTGACTGAATGGGGCTGGTCGTGTCAGGAAGCGGACGACGGCGAAACAGCGGTTGAAGCGGTGCGACAAGGGCCTTTTGATGTCATCCTCCTGGATGTCTGTATGGAACCTATGGACGGTCTGGAGGCTCTGCGCCGGATACATGCAATTAATCCATCAATTCCGGTCGTCATGATGACAGCCTACTCTTCAATAGATTCGGCTGTCGAGGCGATTAAACTGGGTGCCCATGATTATCTTACAAAACCCATAGATTTTGAACGGCTTCGCCAAACCCTGGAAGTTGCTATGGGGCATCGTCAGCAGCCGGACAAGGCAGAGCTTTCTGAAAAACCCTTTGGCGAGGACGGCAGAATCATCGGCTCTTCAGTTCCGATGCAGGCCCTTTGGGAGATGATCGTCCAGGTTGCTCCTACAGAGGCAACTGTCCTGATAACCGGTGATTCAGGAACCGGCAAGGAGCTGGTCGCCTCGGCCCTGCATTATAAAAGCCGACGCAGGAAGGGGCCCTTTATCAAAGTAAACTGTGCGGCCCTTTCTGAGACCCTGCTGGAATCCGAACTCTTCGGCCATGAAAAAGGAGCTTTTACAGGGGCGGACCGTCGTCGCGAGGGTTGTTTTGTCCAAGCCCAGGAGGGTACGCTCTTTTTGGATGAGATAGGCGAAACAACCCCGGCTATGCAGGCAAAACTCTTACGGGTCCTTCAGGAGCACGAACTCCAGCGCGTCGGCGGCCAGGAAGTCATTACCGTAGATGTGCGCATTGTCACGGCAACCAACCGGAATCTGGAAGCGGAGGTGCGGACGGGCAATTTTCGGGAAGATCTTTATTACCGACTGAATGTTGTAGCTCTGGATATGCCTTCTTTATGTGACCGTGACGGTGATATCCCCTTGCTCGCTGATTTTTTTCTGCGCAATTTTGCCAAAAGAAATAAACGGAAGGTACAGGGAATCACTCCTGAATGCATGGATATTTTCAATCGCTATCCCTGGCCGGGCAATGTCCGGGAGCTGGAAAACGCCATAGAACGGGGTGTGATCCTGATGCGGGGAGATTATCTCGACCCTGACAGTCTGCCGATGGCTGTGCAGAACTGGGCCGGAATGAATCCGAAAAAGGAAGAAGAGCAACCTTCCACCCTGAGAGAAGCTGAACGTGTTCTCATTCTGAAAACCCTTGAGGAAACCAACGGGAACCGCAGCGAGGCAGCCCGCCGCTTACAGATTACCCGGAAGACCCTGCTGAACAAGCTGAAAAGGTATGGCGTATAAACAAATCAGGAACCGCGCCCTATACGACGTGGTTCCTGATTCCCTATTCTGTTACCTGCTGGATTTCATTTCCCTTCCTTCCTCTCTCGTATCATAAAGAATCAGAAAGACCAGCAGCCCGACAAAAAGCCCCGCATGGACCATAAGCAGCAGGGCCGCTGTGGAAAAAGAAGCGGCAAAGCCTCCGCTCTTGAGTTTACGATCATTAAGCGCGAAAAAGTTTTTCTGAAACGTTTTCTTATCAGATTCGCTCGGCACATATAAAGTGTAGGAGTCCGACTCGTTTTTAAACGGCAGGGCCACGCCATGCCGCTGATAAATAAGTCGGGCAGCGACCCTCCGTTTATTGCCGCTGACTGCGGTAACCAAATATTCCGCCAGCTCCTGCTGTATTCCCCTGTTCACTTCTTCCGAAATCTGTTGCTGCATAACGAGACTGCTGCGAATGATAACCAGCAGGAAGGAAATATTTACAAGCAATATCCCGATAAAAAACAGGGAAAGATATTTCTTCTTCTCCCGATTCGCAACCTGCCAAAAACTGACCGGCAGAAAAACGGACAGAAGCAATGCCAGGGGAAATTGGATCGTATCCTGTTTAACCAATTCGGGAAAGAAACAATAACCGAGCAGGAACATCATCCAGACCAGAGCGGTTATCGCGGGGACTTTCTTCATATTTTTTAAATAATTTAAGTATAATCGAAGGGGTCTTACGGCCCGCCTTCTCGGCGACAGTCCGGGCGCATGAGGTTGTAATGTAGTCTTTTGAAAACTGAACGCAAGAGCTAATGTTATTTTTCTCTGTACCCTGCGCTCTCTTTTGCTGAAAAATGACGCTACAGTGGCTCGTTGACTTTTTTATGTTGCCAGATCACCAAGGAGTTTATATATATTAAGAGTAAAAAAAATTTTACCTTTTTCTATTTAGGTAAAATGCAGTTCGTCCGAAAATACGGGCAATGAAATAAACTTCAGCGAACAAGGAGAGTGAGAATCATGAAACTGAAAGTGTTGGCACAGGCTGCTGTTTTAGTCGTGCTGTCGGCGGGCGTCGCCTTTGCCGGAGGCAGAGCCCTCACCTGCGGCGACTGCTCTGATGAATGCTTGGAAAATCCTTACGGCAAAGGATGTCCGTCTGTTTGTAAGGACCCGGAATGTCAAGCATCCTGCGACGACTGCTCAGCTGAATGCAAGAAAAATCCCTATGGTGCGGATTGCCCGGATATCTGTAAGGATGTAACCTGCCAGTCCTGCGAGGACTGTACGGATGAATGTAAAATCAATCCCTATGGCGAAGGTTGTCCGGATATATGCCGTGACATAAAATGTTACAGCTGTGACGATTGTTCTGTAGAGTGTATCGAAAATCCTGAAGGGAAGGATTGCCCGCCTGTATGTGACGAGTTAGGCTGCAATATCTGTGATAAATTCCCCGCTGACTGCCCTGCATCCTGTAAAGAAGGGTCGCAGGTGATGACTGCTGCCGATCCGGCCGGGCCTTCAGACAGACATTCTTCCGGTACATCCTGACATTCAGCCGGGCAGCCTTCCTGATCCTGAGACCCTTCTTTACAGGATGCAGGGCAGTCAGCGGGGAATTTATCACAGATATTGCA
>MTKS01000171.1 GCA_004028495.1 Candidatus Electrothrix marina | reverse complement strand
GCGGGGTTTTTGCGGCGTATCTGTTCAGAAAGAACCAGCCCGCTGCCTGACGCTTTTGAGCGATATCATTTTGAACGTTTTATCCATTGAAACCGTTTTCTGCTGCGAGAGAGGCGAGGGGGCCGACCAGCCGAATATTAACCCGCTGATTTTTATCTATTTCACCACGCCCGTTGTTCCCATCGACCTTGCAGGCAAGATGCATGATCGCATTCATCGGCTCAAGCTTCCCTGCCGGTCGAACCTGTAAACGACCATCGCGTACTTCGGCGACAGCTCCCTTCAGGGCGAGATGCCCGGTCAGGCGAATACTCACCGGCTCTGTTAAAACCGCATCCATGAGTCCGTTAGTGGCTATGTTATTTTCCGGCAAACCTTGAAGACGATGCAGTCCCGGAACAACAAGTTCATGAAAAAGGAGGCGAACCGCAGGCGGCGGGCCGGGGAGGGCGAAGAGCGGGGTGTTGTCGATGAGAGCGAACAGGGTTGCTTTGCCGGGACGTACCTTGAGGCGATTATACACCGGTTTTCCGCCAAGACGGGCAACGACCTGTTCCATCAAATCAAATTTTCCCGGTCCCATACCGCCCGTGCTGATCAGCAGGTCCGGTTTCTTCCGGGTGAGTACCTGCTGAATACGGGTAATAATCATATCCGTATCATCCTTCACTGTTAATGACTGCACAAGACGACAATGCTTCTGCTGTAACAGAGCCGCCAGCAAGATCCCGTTACTGGATGTTTTTTGACCAAGATGCAAGACCCCTCCGCTCTTGACCAGTTCACTGCCGGTGCAGATCACTGCCACTCCGGGACGTCGATGCACCCGGATTTCCTGAGAACCGTTTTCCGCCAACAGCAGCAGATGATCGGGACAGAGCCGGGTTCCGGCAGCAACCAAGCGCTGCCCCTGCCAGATATCCTTCCCCTGCGGGCGGATGAACAGCTCTTTTCGGTACAGTTCCTCTCGTGGTACAGAAAGCCTCAACCCTTTTTCTTGACAAATCTCAAAGGGCACAACCCGGACTGCGCCGTAAGGCACCATAGCCCCGGTCATAATCATGTACGCTTGGCCGGGTTGAACCTGCTGTTGTTCAATGCAACCGGCAGCAACTTCACCGCTCAGCTGAAATTCAGCAGACAGCTTATCAACGGAATGGGGTTGTTCAGCAAGAGCAAAACCATCCCGGGTCGACTGGTTATAGGAGGGTTTAGGCCGGTCAGCAAAAACTGAAGCCGCAAGAATCCGTCCCAGGGTTTGAGAAAGAGGCACTTGTTCCTGTTCTAAGGGAGTCAGTTCGGCAGCAATGGCTGTATGGGCTTCCCGGAGTGAATACGTAAGAGTGGGAGAGTTGTCCTTCATCATTTCCTGGGGTCGTGGAGCATTGAGTGAGATGCCGGGGCATTGCATTTCTGACCAGCATTTTTCCGGAGAAATTGAAAAGATATTCGGTTGCCCGGTAAAAGTAAAGTCGTATGCGGGAAATTCAGTATGCAGAGCAAGCAGGTCAGCTTGATACCACAGCGGGGTGTTTACTCGGGCTGGCTGAACAGGAAAAAAATCTAACATTATTGTTTCGGGTAAGGTACAGTATGCGCATCCATTGCAGCTCGGAAGAGCAGGGGCGCAGTTCAGCAATATGGGTATTTCCTGAAAAAAAGGTTAAGCGCAGCAAGTCGCTGAAAATAAGAGGTAACGGTTTGGAAACAGAGGTTGTCGTCGTTCATGCGGAAAGAGCCCCTATGGAGGGGGTTGCCGATCCCGGCCCGCATCAGATATATAAAAACCCCCAGGTCTCTGTCGAAAAAAGAACCTTGCAAAAGCTGGATTCGGATGAGATCAGGGTGCAGATGCTCTATGCCGGTATCTGCGGCACAGATGTCCATTTGGCGGAACGAATCCCGGAAACCGGATATATTCGAAGTTCGGCCCCTGCTGAGATTCCACCTGAAGGAAGGATTATCGGTCACGAGGGAGTGGGCAGAATTCTGGAAACAGGTGCCAATGTCCGTCACCTGCATGCCGGAGCCATTGTTACCTTTGAATCCATCATTGTTTGCCATTACTGCGATGTCTGCCGGAAAGGGCATTTTAACCAATGCCGCAATGCAA
Source organism: Candidatus Electrothrix marina (assembly GCA_004028495.1). GTDB lineage: Bacteria > Desulfobacterota > Desulfobulbia > Desulfobulbales > Desulfobulbaceae > Electrothrix > Electrothrix marina. The sequence continues at coordinate 2,324 of MTKS01000171.1, read as the reverse complement.
AATTATTAGGCCTGGAAAAAGACGGCATTTTCGGGATAACCGTGGATGTCGCGGCCATGCTGGCCCATGATGTCACTGATCTGGTGAAAAACGATCAGGATCTGCAAAGTGCCGCCTGTGTGGAACCGGCCGGAGTCGCCTATGTGGCCTGTCAGAATACCCATATCAAGGGCGGGGACTCTGTGGTTATCTTCGGAGCCGGGCCTATCGGCTTGTTTGCCGCCATATTCAGCAAGTTGATTTTCGGGGCCTCTTCGGTGCATATTGTTGAGCCTGTACCCTTTCGTCGGGAATTTGCCCGCAAATGGTGTGATTACCTCTACACGCCGGAGGAGTTCTTTGCTGCTCCTCCGATGGGAGTCGATGTGGTGATCGAAGCGTCCGGGTTTCTGGACAATGTGAATAAGGTTTTTCGCCAGATCAATGCCAACGGTCGCATAGCCTTTCTGGCAAGAAGCGGAATGCCGCTGGCCCTGGATGCTATGGATCATATGATTACTAATGCGATTCAGCTTATCGGCTCCAGAGGCCATCTCTGCGGAGCCTTTACAGATATCCTGCGTCTGTATCGGGAAGGCAAGGTACCTTTGCATGAGGTTGTCACTACGGTACTGGACGGTCCGGCGGAGTTGGCGGATTTCATGCAAAGTTCGGATAAGATTTTCAGTGAAAATTGCAAGGTTCTTGTCCGGTTGGGTTGAATCATGCCTTTTTCGTCAATTATCGGCCAACCTAAGGCGGTCAACCTGCTCACCCGCGCTCTTAACGGCAATCGTCTGGCGCACGGGTATCTCTTTGTCGGTCCCGAGGGCGTCGGCAAAACCACAACAGCCCGCGCCTTGGCGGCCCACCTCTTTTGTCAGACAGCGGAGGCAAGTTCTCCCTGCGGCCATTGCAGCGGCTGTATCAAGGTAAGTTCCGGTAATCATCCTGATCTGTTGATTATCAGGCCTGAAGGAGCCGGGATCAAGATCCAGCAAATCCGTGAGCTGAAAAAAAGCCTTTCCTTTCCCCCTTTTGAAGCGGAGCTGCGCATTATCATTATTGAAGAGACGCAGACCATGAAGCGGGAAGCCGGGAACAGTCTGCTTAAAATTCTGGAAGAACCTCCTCCGAATAATCTCTTACTGCTGGTGGCGGCAGACTCTGAACCTCTTCTGGACACAATCGTCTCAAGATGTCAGGTCATTCCTTTTATGGCCTTGCCCGTAGAGCAGGCGGTTGCGATTATTCAGCGCAATCACCCCGAGTTTGCTACAGAAGAGGCCGAGGCACTGGCCAAGTTGACCGGAGGATGTCCGGGGCAGGCCGGGACCCTGTATAATGATGAGGTTCTGCTCCTGCACAAGGAATGCATCCGGGCCCTGTCTGCGGAGAATGGAACCCGGGCTGAATCGTTGGAGCAGGCACTTTTCCTGGCCGGTCGTCTTGCGGAACTCAAGGACGGGCTGGATCAACTCTTTGATCTCCTTGCCCTCTCCTTGAAAGAAAATATGATTGCCCTGCTCAGTGAAAACAAAAAAACTGATCCGGATGTCCCCTCAGCAGCAAGAGAGGGAGCAAGAGAGCGCTGGAATTTGCAGCGTCTTTCTGCTATGGTGGACGCTGTTGACGCTGCTCGTCGTCAACTGGCCAGGAATTGTAATCGGGCCTTGGTTTGCGAGGTTTTACTGCTGGAACTCTTTGCCTGAATAAGATTGCAGGGGCACGGCGTGCCGTGCCCTTACCTGAAACGCAACATTTTCGGACAGACACGCAGGTCTGTCCCAGCGACATAAAGGCGAGATATTTCCTGCTGAATTTCTCAAAAACAGCAAGTCTTTCACTGTTCCATTCATTCTAAAAAAGATCTGCCGGGATATAACCGGTAAGTTATATATGACGGAAAATAAAGAACCACAATCTCTTGAACCGCTTTTCAATAATTCGGCAGATGTCGATCATTGCGGGGAGAAAAAATATTTTTATCGTATTCGTTTTCGGGAACAAGGGCAGGAATACACCGCCCTGAGCAGTGCATCTGATTTATGCAATGGTGATGTTGTGATGGTTGAGGCAGAGCAATGTCCTGAGCCGGTGACTGTTATCAGTAGAACAGCAGGCGTAACGGAACCGGATATAAAAAGGGGCTTTTCCTATAAAATTCTTCGGCGTGCAAACTCGGAGGAAAGGAAAAAGTACGAGTATCTGCCGATCCTGGAAAAACAGGCCGCCTCCTTTTGCCGGGAATGTATAAAAAAGCATTCATTATCCATGCATCTGGTACGGGCGGAGCGTTTTTTTAACGGGTCCAAGGTGATTTTTTATTTTACTGCGGAAAACCA
>MTKS01000170.1 GCA_004028495.1 Candidatus Electrothrix marina | reverse complement strand
CGAAAATTCCAGATGATATTATAGAGGAAGATGAAACAATAAACGAAATGTTTTACGGTCAGAGCATACCTGACGAGAACGATATCCAATGAAGATCATTATTGATACCCATATCTTTCTGTGGGCGCTTGCGGAGCCGTATAAAATCACCGAGGCCAAACGGATTGAGCTGGAAACTCTGGCAAACACAATTTATGTAAGTTCGATCACTATTGCCGAGATCATGATCAAATCATCCATAGGCAAGCTGAATGTGAACTATGATCCTGTTGACATGGCCCAACAGAGCGGCTTTGAACTCCTTGATTTTCAGAGTCAGGATGCCCTACTGCTTAAGGATATGCCTTTTCACCACAAAGACCCCTTTGATCGGATGCTGATAGCCCAAGCCATGGCCAATGAATATCACCTCATGACAGAAGACAGCAAGTTTTCCGCCTATGACTGTCGCTTGCTCTAAAAAAAAGGGCCTGAATCATATAGATCCAAGCCCCTCAAAACTCACTTCCCTTTAGCCTTAGCCACAGCCCGTTTAAACCCGTCCGCAGACTTGGCAATCACCTCCGCATCCACACAAAAGGCCAACCGAATATGACCAGGGGTACCGAATCCCCGCCCCGGAACCGCCAGGATTTTTTCTTCCTGAAGCAATCTGCAAAACTCCACATCATCTGCAATGGGTGTTTTGGGAAAGAGATAAAAGGCCCCTTTGGGCATGACATACTCTAAACCTGCCTCGTCCAGCACCTTACAGAATACCTTGCGCCGTTGCTCATAAATAGAGGCGTCCACGCTCTCCTCTTGCAGCTCGGCAACCGCCCGTTGCATCAGGGCAGGAGCATTAACAAAACCGAGGATGCGATTCGCCAGGGTCATGGCATTGAGCAGGAGATCCTTTTCATGCATTTCCGGATGAACGGCAATATAGCCGATTCGCTCGCCAGGCAGCGAGAGATCCTTGGAATAGGAAGAGACCACGATGGAGTTGGTTGTGGTCGCCATGATAGAGGGTGCTTCTGCCCCGTCAAAAACGATCTTCCGATAGGGTTCATCGGAGATCAGATAAATCGTGGTGCAAAATTTCTCTCCTGCCCGGTCCAGCAATGTGCCTAAAGCAGCCAGAGATTCCGCGCTGTACATCTGGCCGGTGGGATTGTTGGGACTGTTGATCAGGACAGCTTTAGTTTTCTCTGTCAGGGCCTCCTCAATGGCAGCAAGGTCAAGCTGAAACTCATCGTCAGTCGGCACGATTTTGACTGTGCCGCCGTGGTTATCCACATAGAAATGGTACTCAACAAAAAACGGGCTCAGGATAATGACCTCATCACTGGGATCCAGAAGGGATTTCATGACCACGTTCAGTGCGCCAGCTGCTCCGCAGGTCATAAGAACATCGCCCATCCCGATCTCGGCACCCTGCTCCTTGGATAACTGGGTTGCGACCGCCTCCCGTACATAATGATAACCGCCATTGGGCATGTAGGCGTGCATCCCCGGAGTATCGCCTTCAACCAAATCGGCCAGCACCTCAAAAAACTTTTTCGGCGGTGCAACATCGGGGTTACCGAGACTGAAATCAAACACATTTTCCGCGCCGAATTCCGCCTTCATCCCGGCACCTCGCTCAAACATCTTACGAATCCAGGAAGAGTTCTCAGCAAACTCCTGCATCTTTTTTGCTACGGTCATTCTTTCCTCTTTCTTGTACTTGATTCGAAGCGCAGGAAAAATATCCCTTCACCTTCGATAGAACTATAACCAACTCAATATGATACATCCCTGCTGTATATAAACAGGACAGGCTCGTTTCTCACGCATTTCAATAGAGCATATGATGTGATAAATCAACTGATCGAAGTACTATACATTATACGAAAATGCAACTATGAATTCCAAAACATACGGAATCTTCTCGCCGTACTCCTCTGGCTATTCTCTTTAAAAATTGAACAGTTCTGAGAGCCTTGGATCGAAAAAGAGGCAGGGATAACACGAATGAGAGGATACAATGAGAGCATCCCCATGTTGGAGATATTGTGAAGATATAAAAAGGAGCAAACCGATACGTTCGGCCATTACGGCAAGCACCGAACGCATCAAAACCAACAAGATTGTTTGAGAATAAAAGAAGATTGCAGGCGTAACGCTTTGTCTTCAGCTCGTTACCCCTGATTTCTTGGCGCAAAACGCCAGACCGGACTCATCACCGAGGAATAGACCTCCTTGGCAAAATTGAGCATACCTTCAAAGCCGGCCAGGGCTTCTTTGCGCTCATGGTTATGATCACAAAAACCGATACCTAATTTATAGGCGATGGGCCGTTCTTTGACTCCGCCGACAAAGATATCCACCCCTTTTTCTTTCAAAAAGCTGTTCAGCTCCAGCGGGTTGGCGTCATCGACAATAACCGTGCCCGGATCAGTAATGGCCTCCAGCTCGCGGTAATCCTCTTCCGTGCCGGTTTGTGACCCGACCATAACCACATCCATATCCACCAGGCGGAAGGCTTTGACCAGAGAAAATGCCTTAAACGAACCGCCTACGTAGATTGCCGCCTTTTTTCCGGCCAGGGCTTTGCGGTATTTTTCCAATTTCGGCACCAGCTCACTGACCTTTTCCTGGACCAGAGCCTTAGTCCGCTCCATGATCCTATCGGATTCCGGGTCATCCGGATATTTCTGTTGAAAGAATCGGGCGATATCGTAGAGAGCTTCGGACATATCCTCGATACCGAAATAGGACACCCGCAGCGAGGGTGCTCCGTATTTCTTCTCCATCATATGTGCCAGCTGCATGGTTGAACCCGAACACTGGACCACGTTCAGCCCGGCACCGTGGGCCCGACAAATATCATCCACCCGACCGTCACCGGTGATATTAGCCACCACTTCGACACCCATCTTTTCATAATACTCACGAATCATCCAAATCTCACCGGCAAGATTAAAATCGCCAAGGATGTTGAGAGAATATTTGGATATCCCGGCGGTATCACCTGTCCCGATGAGCCGAAACATGGCATCACAGGCGGCCTGATAACCGGCCCGTTTATTGCCCTTAAAGCCCTCCGACTGGACCGGAATCACCGGGGTGCCGGTTATTGCGGCAACATCTTTACAGACCGCTTCCAAGTCATCGCCGATAATGCCGACAATGCAGGTGGAGTAGACAAAAGCAGCTTTGGGGCTGTGGCGATTGATCAGCTCCAGCAGGGCACGGCGCAACTTCTTCTCCCCGCCAAAGATAACATCGATTTCCTGAAGATCGGTGGAAAAGGAGAGCCGGTGCAATTCCGGACCGGAGGACAGGGCACCCCGGATATCCCAGGTGTACACGGCACACCCGATGGGGCCATGCACCAAATGCAGGGCATCGGCAATGGGATATAACACCACTCGTGAACCGCAGAACACACAGGCCCGCTGACTGACCGCTCCTGCCAGACTGTCCTTGTTGCAGACAATATTAAAAGGGGCTTCCCCCTTGACATGAATCTGATTTTCCCGTTCTTTTAAAGCGACTGCTTCCATGATGCTCCTCAGATTATTGGATAGTTGATACCTCATCTGTTGCAATGACTATGCCATCCGGGCATGGCAAACGTTTACGACAGTGTTTCAGCGGATTAATCAGGTGGCAAAAATAAAAACCGGTACAAGCGGAACAAGACGATTGTCATTTTGACGACAAAAAAGAAAGAAAACAAACGCAAATGTGACATCCTTCCATGCTATTCATTCTACTCCTGAAAACCTTACCACCCACTTCGGGTTCACCAGCGCCAAAAATATTATTCCGGATCTCCTCCCGGCTTTTCTCCTCCCGAACATCCTCTAACAGCGGTTTTTCCGCCTCTTTTACAGGGAGTCAGGAGGAAAAATTTCATCACAAGCCAAACAGGAAAATATCACAAAAAAACAAAGAGCTTTCCCTTTTCGACGTTTAAAACTGTTGACTAATCACTCTTAAAGTGAGACGATGGTATTTTATCTACATGAACCAATAATTCGTTTTTGTAAGGAGACAATATTATGGCTAAAAATGAAGACAAAATTGTAAGCCTGCTGCAAGCGGGCGCAACCTTTGCTCCTCCGACTGAAGGACAGGATCAAGCCCGCGTTAAATCAATGGACGAGTACAACGCCGCTTATCAACGTTCAATGGAAGATCCTGAAGGATTCTGGGCCGAGCGGGCCGAAGAACTGGTCACCTGGGACAAAAAATGGGACAAGGTGCTGGAATATGATTTTGACAAACCCCAAATCGAATGGTTCAAGGGCGGAAAACTGAACATGTCCGTGAACTGTCTGGATCGCCATCTCACCGACGGTCGCCGCAACAAGGCCGCCATCATCTGGCAGGGCGAACCGGAAGAGGACGTTAAGGTCTACACCTATCAGATGCTGCACACCGAGGTCTGCCGCTTCGCCAATGTCCTCAGGAAAAAA
>MTKS01000169.1 GCA_004028495.1 Candidatus Electrothrix marina | reverse complement strand
CACGGCCTTGCCCGATACGCTCATCATTATAGGAATACCAAGCCCCGCTCTTATCGATGATCTCCTGTTCCACCCCGAGATCCAATAAATCGCCGGTCTTGGAGATTCCTTCGCCGTAGATAATATCAAACTCAGAAATCCTAAAGGGAGGAGCCACCTTGTTCTTCACTACTTTGACCTTGGTGCGGTTTCCGATGACTTCCTGCCCGTCCTTTATCTGGGTCATACGGCGGATATCGATACGGATGGAGCTGTAGAACTTCAGCGCATTACCGCCGGGGGTCGTTTCCGGGTTACCGAACATAACTCCGATCTTCATCCTGATCTGGTTGATAAAAATCAGCACCGTATTGGTCTTTTGCAGCACACTGGTGAACTTTCGCATGGCATGGGACATAAGTCGAGCCTGGAGCCCCACATGTTGATCACCCACATTACCGTCAATCTCCGCCCTCGGGACCAGAGCAGCCACGGAGTCGATTACGATGACATCCAGCCCGCCGCTGCGCATCAATACCTCACAGATTTCCAGGGCCTGCTCACCGAAATCCGGCTGGGAGACCAACAGGTTCTCCACGTCCACTCCCAGTCGTTCCGCGTAATCAACATCCAGAGCGTGCTCCGCATCAATAAAAGCCGCATTACCGCCCGCCCGCTGGGCTTCAGCGATTACGTGTAAAGCCAAGGTGGTTTTACCCGAGGATTCCGGACCGTAGATCTCGGTCATCCGACCTCTGGGCAAGCCGCCCACGCCAAGGGCAATATCAATCCCCAAGGTGCCGGTGGAAATAGCCGGGATATTTTCCCGCTCATGCTCACCGAGGCGCATGATGGCCCCTTTGCCGAATTGCCTCTCTATCTGGCTGATGGCATTATCAACGCTCTTCAGCCTTCCTTCCGCCTGTTTATCCTGTGCCGCTGCCATGAATATTCTCCTTGCTTATTCGTCGAATCGTAAAATCTCGCCGTACCGTATCCAGAATCGCTCACGATAGAGAGATACAAAGTCAGGAACTATAAAACACTCGGGTTCTCGATTACTATCGGCTTATTATAATATTTATTTGCAAACTCTCTAAATGTCATCCCGCCGTTTTCCTTAAACTTTTTATGAATGTTATATTTATCTGTATTTACAAATATAACCGGATTTACTGCCGTAAGAGGATTACCATACATTATGGTTTCAAAATAATTATCTTTTAAATACTCGACCTTGTTTATCCGCCACCCTTTTCCTTTGCCAGACATAGGAGTGAAAGAATTAACATCCCCAAAAATTAAACTTAACGTAGCACTTCGTTTACCTGTTTTTTCATCCACATAGTAGATATTATAATCAGGATCTTGTATTTCCCAACTTGCTGTATCAGGATTAAAAACCTCCAAAAATGTATGTGATGCGCAGTAGTCGTAGTTGTCTGTAAAAATCATTATGACCCTGCTCCTTATTTTTAATCCCTCCAAAATCATCTGCATTGCAAACGCTCTCGGACCGCAGGTTAAGTTTACAGGATCTTCCTTTGCGTCATGCGTCTTCCAAAGCATTGAAAGAACTTTTGGGGTATTGAAAGCATCACGCAAGTCGTACGAAGGATCATTTTCATGAACACTGTTCCTATGCACCCAATTCCTGATGAAATCTATCGTCTCGGTTTTTGACGCTATGCTCCGTGACTCTATGTACTTTCTGATCGATGCAATATAGGTTACATACCTATCAGCATCAGGACTGAGATAGGACTCAACGCCAGACCCAACATTACCAGACGGTCGGGATGAAGTCTTTTGATAAAGAAATACTCCGAAAACAATATTAACAAGCAAACTTATCAAGATAAACAGCAAAACTGCTGTTCGTTTAAAGTTTACTTCCGCCGCCATAATAGCCTCCTATTTCTCCAACAAAACCCGCCGTACCATATCCAAAGCGGTCTGGGCCGTCATCTCCTGAATTTCCTTCCGCCTACCGGAGAAATGATGCAGGGTATCCTTGACCTTATTCTTATAAAAAAGACCGATATACACCGTGCCCACCGGCTTTTCTTCTGTACCTCCTCCCGGCCCGGCAATACCGGTGACAGAAAGGGAAATCTTGGTGCCCACCCGAGCCGCCAGCCGGGCCGCCATAGCCCTGGCCACCTGCCCGCTGACCACCCCGTAATTACGGAGTAAATCCCGATCCACATTGAGCAGGACTTCCTTGACATGATTGGAATAGGCCACCACCCCGCCGGCAAACCATTCCGAACTGCCCGGAACCGAGGTCAGTTGTGAGCTGATCAGGCCGCCGGTACAGGATTCCGCTGTGGAAAGCATCAGACGATTTTCACGGAGCAGATTGCCCACCACCTCGGCTAAAGTTTCCCTATCCATGCCGTAGATATGGTCCCCCAGAGTCTCCTGAATCCGTTGCTCGGCATCATTGAGCAGGGTATCCGCCTCCTCTGCACTGCTGCCGGAAACACTCAGGCTCACATGCACTTCAAAATCCACGGGATAGTAGCCCACCGAAACCTGTTTTTCCTGCTCCAACGGCATAAGCCGCTGATTGATCTCGTGTTCAGGCAGCCCCACGGTCTTGTACAAGCGCATCCGCTGATACTTATTACAGCCGCTCCAGCCGGACAAACGCGGCAGGACAATATCCACCAGCAGTTTTTGCGCCTGAACCGGCACTCCGGGCAAGAAAAAGACGGGAATATCATCATGTACGAGCAGATGACCGGCCATCCTTTCCTCCGCACTCAGCACCTCGGCACCTTCCGGCAGCCAGGCCAGCTTTTCCAGGGCATCAAGCTGCCCATCCGGGTCCCGCAACTGAGAACGTATCTTTTCCAGGATAGCCTCGTTCAAGGTGGCCGGACGTTGTAAAGCCTCGGCGACCGCCTCATTGGTCAAATCATCCGTGGTCGGCCCCAGCCCGCCGGTAACAATCACAAAATCCACCCGCCGAATCGCCCGCTTCAGGGCTTCGCCGATCAGCTTGGGCGTATCCCCGATGGTGTGCATGGCATAAATTTCGTGACCGGCCAGAAAAAGTTCTCTGGCGGCAAAGGCACTGGTCGTATTGGTTATCCGGCCCGAGGTCAGCTCGTTGCCGATCGCTATAATTTCTCCGATCATTGTCCTGCACAGCACATTATCATTCTCAACTGAACCGCCCCGCCTCAAAGGGAGAAGATTCAACTCGGGGTGATTTCTTAAAACAGCCTGTAAAGCACGGGAACAAGCCCCGGAGCCGCACGAAAAAATGCATCTTTCATCTCGCTTCTTCTCAGCTCTGCACGATACCTCCCAACACAGAAACTGAAGGAAGAAAAACATCTCAAGACTGCTGTCCGCCTGCTCTCTCACTGGCGAATACGGTTGAAGGGCTTACATCCTGCCTACTTTATCATAAACAGGAGAAAAAGGGAAACAACAGAGTGTCTCCAGAAGAGGGATATACGGCTCGGGTTCTGCTGCCACCTGCAGCGATCCGCTCCGGCTGTTCGCAGCAGCGCAGTTCCCTGAGCCTATGCCGCACCGGCTTGATGCGTGTGGCTCCCGGTCAGATATTTATCCGGAAATTCTTCCGCCGGAAGAGCCTCCTCCGCTGCCTGAACAATCTGATCAGCAAGATACCCGCCGACGGAGTCCGCTTCTCCGTCTTTACCGAGTATCAACCGGATAATCCGGGCCGCATCGACCTGTTCAAGAGGACGGCAGGGGATAAAGGCAACTGTTCCGTCCCGGTCGATCTCGTGCAGCAAATCTCCCTGAATAAGCAGATCCAGGGGACGGGCCAGATCGGTCTCATTCACCACCTGACATTGTTCCACCAGCTGGTCCAGCACAGTGGCCCGGCCCAAGGCGAAGTTATTATAAACCGTGATCAGAATATCAAAAGTCCGCTGGAGTTCCTGCCGGGCATTACTCTCAACCCCTGATAGCTGGTAGCTGTTACGATGCTGAACAGCATAGGCCAAGACCGCGCCGAGCAGGATGAATATCCAGCCTAACTGAATCCAGACCAGAAAGAGCGGAACCGTGGCAAAGGACCCGTAAATGGCATTTTGTTTTGCTACTCCGATCTGAAGAACCACATAGGCACGCTGGACAATGAACCAGAAGACCGCGCCGAATAAGGCCCCGCAAAAGGCCGCAGCGGTCTTGACCTTAACATTGGGGAAAAAGAGGTACATCATCATCAGAGACAGGGTTATAAAGATGAACGGCAGTAGCTTCAGGAGCATCTGCACAACCCAGGCTGACGGAATAAAGGTGGTGATATACTCCATTATTTTAGGAGATTCAAGGATGGCATCACCGGCCAGAGCAATATTGACCGAGATGGGCAGGAGCACAAGCAGGGCCAGATAATCCATGATTTTTCGGAACAGGGAGCGGCCGCGTCGGGTATGCCAGATAGCGTTCATGGCATCTTCCACGGAACTCAGCACCATGACCACCACAATCA
>MTKS01000168.1 GCA_004028495.1 Candidatus Electrothrix marina | reverse complement strand
CTCTATGAAATGAAACCGACCCGGTTCAGCCCGGCCCATGAATCAGAGCTGCTGGGTGAGCTGGTCTGCTCCAACTCTCTGCGCTCCAATGCCCCGGATTCTGCTGTGGGCCTGCTCAAAGAGGAAATGCGGTGCTTTGATTCGCTGATTATGCGGGCAGCAGAAGCTACCGCTGTGCCGGCGGGTTCCGCCTTGGCTGTGGATCGGCAACAGTTTGCCGCTTTTATTTCGCAAGCTGTGGAGGAACATCCCGGCATTACGGTTATTCGGGAAGAAGTGACCAGTCTGCCGGAGAAGGGGTGCCCTGTCATCCTGGCCACAGGTCCCTTAACCTCCGAGGCCATGACCGCTGCTTTGGTGGAGTTGACCGGTGAGCAGCACCTCGCTTTCTACGATGCCATTGCCCCGATTGTGGCGGCGGATTCCCTGAATATGGACATCATTTATCGGAAATCCCGTTGGGATGATGAGGGGCCGGGGGATTATCTGAACTGTCCTCTGTCCGAGGAGCAGTATCGGGATTTTATTGATTTGCTGGGGGCAGCAGAAAGCGTGCCGCTGAAATTCTTTGAAAAGGCCAAATATTTTGAGGGCTGTCTGCCTGTCGAGGTTATGTGCGAGCGGGGGCAGGAAACCCTCCGCTTCGGCCCCATGAAACCGGTGGGTCTGGATCATCCGGAGACCGGAGAGAAGGCCCATGCTGTTGTCCAGTTGCGGGCGGAAAATCGGGACAAGACCATGTACAACCTTGTAGGCTTTCAGACCAAACTTACCTATTCGGAACAGAAGCGGGTCTTCCGTACCATTCCCGGTTTGGAAAAGGCCGAGTTTGTCCGACTCGGCTCCATCCATCGCAATACCTTTATCTGTGCTCCTGAATTGCTGGATGCTTCTTTGCAGATGAAAAAGCGACCCGGTCTTTTTCTGGCCGGTCAGCTTTCCGGGGTGGAGGGATACGTGGAATCCACGGCTATGGGCCTGCTTGCGGGTATTAATGCGGCTTGCCTTGTGGCAGAAAAACCGATGATTCCGCCGCCTGCGGCCACGGCGCTCGGTGCTTTAATCCATCATCTTACAGAAACAGATCCTAAACATTTTCAGCCTTCCAATGTCAATTTCGGGCTTTTCCCGCCGCTGGAGAAAAAAATGCGTAAGCGGGATCGAGGGGGTGTCAGGGCCGAGCAGGCCTTACGTCTGTTGGAGGAGTGGCGGCAGGAACTGGAGCCTGCGGGCCTTTAGAAGGAGGCTCGGGATGTCCAAAAGCGGGAGATGAAGGGGCGGTTCGCGAACCGCCCCTACTTGTTCAGCCGGGGAGTAGCTCTCGGCGTGAGGAGGTGGCAAAAAATAGCCTGTTATTTTTTCTCCTCTTCAGCCTTCTCTTCGCAGACCTGACGATACGGATTAATGGTCAAGACCGGACAGCAGGAGTTCTTGACCACCTTGTCGGCCACGCTGCCGAACATAATCCGCTCAAGTCCTTTATAGCCGTGGGTACCCATGACGATCAGATCACAGGCGATATCTTTGGCATGCTGAAGAATTTCTTCGCTTACATCCCCGGTCAGTACCTTGCTGTGGACAGCGATTGCACCGGCTTTCAGATATTCTTCTTTCTTATCAGCGACAAACTCATCCATCCGCTGTTGCGCGGATTTCAGCAGTTCCTCTTCCAGGTTGGGCAGATTGACCGGCGGAACAAAAAAACCGGAATAATCCTCGAAATTCTGGACCACAAAGATCAGATGCAGTTCAGCGCCGAATTTACCTGCTGTGTATGCGGCTGATTCCGCTATCATCTCGGCGTTGTCGGAAAAATCAACAGGGGTGATAATGGTTTGAATTTCCTGCATGGTGTTCTCCTGAGTAGTGAACACCCCGTCTGCACAGTTTGCAAAAGGCGGGGTGTTCAAAATATAAAAGTGATTTTTTAAATGCCGTAAGCAGCCCGAGTTGACCCCGGAGCATAGAGCCGGTTTAACAGTCGGTCGAATCAGAAATCAACAAGTTCCACGTCAAAGACTAACCAGGCATCGGGCGGAATAACACCGCCAGCTCCGCGTGATCCGTACGCCAATTCCGGCGGTATAATCAGGGTACGTTTTTCTCCTTTGCGCATATTGGAGAGAGCCTGATCCCAGCCCTTAATCACCCGCCCGACGCCGACTTCAAACTGGATGGGTTCACCGCGATCATAGGAGCTGTCGAATTTCTGGTTATTGGAAAGGAGGCGACCTGTGTAATGAGCGCTTATCATGGTTCCGGAGGCGGGCTTATCTCCCTTGCCTTCCCGGTTCACGACCCAGTAGAGACCGGAGTTGCTGAAATGGGCATCAGGCCATTTCTGTTTGATCATTCTGATGACTTTCTTTTTCTCGTCGGCCGCAGCATTCCCTTGACCCTTTTTTAGCTTTTCCTGTATATCATCAAATGATTCCTGGTCTGTTTTGAAATTTTCCGCTTCCTTGCCGACCCGGATAATTTCGACGCTTTTGACCACATCGTTCTGGGCGATACTGTCAACGACATCCTGTCCTTCCACCACATGACCGAAGATCGTGTGTTTGCCGTTCAGGTGCGGGGTCGCAACATGGGTGATAAAGAACTGGGACCCGTTGGTGCCCGGTCCGGCATTGGCCATAGCCAAAACACCGGGACCGGTGAAGCGCAGTTCCGAATTAAATTCATCGGCAAAGGTGTAGCCGGGGCCTCCGGTTCCGGTACCCAGCGGGCAGCCGCCCTGAATCATGAAGTCCTTGATGACCCTGTGAAATTTTAAGCCGTCGTAGAAACGAATTCCGGTGGGCTTTTCCGCGCCGCCGTAGGTCAGCGTGCCTTCGGCCAGACCGACAAAGTTGATGACTGTCAGCGGGGTCTTGTCATAATACAGATTGAGAAGGATATCTCCCTTGGGTGTGCTTATCTTTGCGTATAATCCGTCTTGCATATTTTCTTCCTTGGTTTTCTGAGGGGCTTCCCCCTGTTCGGTTGTTGCTGAAACAGGCTGTTGTGTAAAAACAAACAATGCCGATAAGATAATGGTGATAATGTAACGGGTTGCAAGCAGTTTGCGCATGGGAGCCTCCAACAGCAGATAATGTATTTATACCTTGCCCAGGTGCTACCTCGCGTTGCCCTTTTGTGTCCAAATCAGAAGAAGAGGACAGGGGCGGAGGAGTCTGCCTGAACAGAGAAACTGTATAGGGTTGCTAACAAAACATGGCGGCAGTTGTCAAGAAAAACCGAAGTATTTCTTTTTTATGGTTGCGTTTTCTTCCCTATTGACGAGGACGGGAAATCCTGTTTAAATAAGTAGATTTGCGGAAAGATAGCAAAGACCCGGTTCCTCTTTGAAAAAGCGAAGTTTTTTCGGGCCGGGAAAGACAAGGACACTGTGTGCTGTATAATTTTTATCGGATAACCGGAGCAATTCTTTCTCCTCTGCTCCTTATGGCGTTACCGCTCCTTGAGCGTCTTTTGCCGAATTGGCAGCTTACCCGACGGTTTGGGCGTTACCGGGATATTGATCGATCAGCAACAGCGTCGAACCGTCCGCAACTGATCTGGATACATGCCGCTTCGGTCGGGGAAGTTCAGGCGGCGCGTGCCCTTATTGCGGTTCTGGTTGATACCTTGCCTGATGCTGAAATCTTTCTGACCACCATGACTCGGCAGGGAAGGGCAGTTGCCCGAACTTTGCTGCCCGCCCGAATTCGTTGTGAGCTGGCCCCCTTGGATATGCCCCAAGTTGTGGACAGGGCGCTCAAGCTTTTGCAACCGGATCTTTATATTTGTCTGGAAACAGAATTCTGGCCGGTCATGCTGACAAAGATGCGTAAGGCCGGGGTGCCTATGCTCCTTCTTAACGGTCGGATTTCCGAGTGCTCCTTTAAGCAATATCAGCGCATAAAGGGAACTGTAGGAGCATTTCTTGCCGGTTTTTCTGCTGTCGGTGTGATTCGGGAGCAGGACAAGGAACGTTTTTGTCATCTCGGGGTGCCTGCCGAGCGTATTCAGGTCTGCGGCAATATGAAGTACGACCTCATGCAGCGTAAATCCGGGGGAGAATCAGCTGAACCGGCTGGGGAAAGTTACGCACGCTTGCTTGGAATTCAGTCGGATAACATCGTTTTTATCTGCGGATCAACCCGCACAGGCGAAGAAAAACTTCTCCTGCCAGTCTTTAGTCGATTACAGGAAAAATACTCCGGCAGGCTCCTGTGGATTCTTGCTCCGCGCCATTTAGAGCGTTTGCCTGAAGTGATAGCCTTGCTGGATCAAGCAGGGCTCGGCTATGAACTGTTTTCGCAATGCACGCAGGGTACTCGGGGCTCCACCAGGGAGCGCCAAGAGAATATTATTCTGTTGGACAGCATAGGGGAACTCGCCCGCCTGTATGCTGCGGGGCATTATATTTTTTGCGGGGGCAGTCTAGTTGATAAGGGGGGACACAATATTATGGAACCCATAGCCCA
>MTKS01000167.1 GCA_004028495.1 Candidatus Electrothrix marina | reverse complement strand
AAGACTTCCGGGCTGGAATTCAATATTTGCAGGCCGTGGCCGAAGATCCCTGCTCCCCCGCCGGTTATAACAAATCCCTGCACTTTTCCTGATGTCATGTTGTCGAGATAACAAATAAAAACAGTTGCGTCGTTATTGTCCTCGCCACCGCCGTCAATAACCGGCCAATCCACGCCGATGAGATCGACAACCTTGTCGACAATGATCTTTTCTTTATACACCCCGGCATTGACGATAATTTGATCATTGGCCTCGGCAGTGTCAAGGGCACTCTGTATGGTCGGATATTCATCCGGTACCACCCTTTTTCCTGTGATGCGGCTCTGACGAGAGCAGATATGGGCTGTGTCCGGTTCGCTGTGTTTTTTACCGTTGTATACCTGAAGCTGCACAGTATAGCAGCCCGGAGTATCCATCACAAAGGTCGGCTTTGCCGTGGAGGCGTCGGTAAAGGTTGTCCTGCTGGCAGCAGGTTTGCGGACAAATTCCCAGAAAAAGTTAAGCTCGTTGCCGTTTTGCTTCTTTTTGTCATAGGCGGACAGTTTGATCGTGTCGCCGACGTTCACCGGGCTCATCTGTTTACTTATTTTTGCTGTGGGCGGTTTGTCGCGATCAACAACCAGGCCGATTGTTTTCGGGCTGCTGCGTAATCCCCAGCGGTCGGTAACTGTCAGTCCTATCCTGTGGTACCCGCCTTCGTCGCAGACAAGCTTGGTTTTTTCTTTTGCCGAAGCAGACAGTGTTGCTTTGCTTCCCGTAGGTTTGAGCAGTATGCTCCATTTGTAGGAAAGCTCGTCCCCGTTCGGGTCGGAGCTTTTTTCTCCGTTGAGAAGAATTTTTTCCCCGACATAGAATTTCCGGTCCGGAAGGTCGATCTCCGCTACAGGGCTGACGTTTGCAGGCCGTTCTTCCGGGAAAGCAAAGGGACCGCCATAGATGCCCATATCATTTTTATCCGCGCCCAGAGAAGGACCGAAGTTTTTATCGTTAAAGCTGACATCCGGATCTCCGCTGTCGATTGCCGGAGAGCCGGGCCGGAGATGATAGTCGTGTTGTGCCGGGTTGACAAAGAGCGGATCCGCTAAGATGTTTTTGCTTTTTTCCAGGCTGACCATGTCTTCGTATCCGCCGAACTGCAATCGGGTGTACCAGAGGAAATCAGGATGGAATCCGTTGACCTTGTTATTGGCAAAGAGGAGGTTATGGGAATAGCCGGAACCGTTGGCGTGAATACCTGCCTCTCCGTTATGAGTAATAATGTTGTTTTTTATTTCCGGGGCCTGCATTTCAGCCGTTGTCGGGTCAACAGCAGGGGCGCCGACGGAAATTCCGGCAAGCTGATTGTCGGTGACCGTGTTGTTGGCAATGAGCATCGGTGTTGCACCGGCGCGTATACCGGCATGGCCGTTCTCGCAGGCAAGGTTGTTGCGGATGACACCTGTTGCCCATGCCGCGTTGATTCCGGCTCTTTTATTTTTCTGAAGGATGTTGTTGGATATAGTTATTTGGGACAGCTCGGTGCCGCCGACATTGATTCCTGCTGTGAGGTTGTTGCTGATTTTATTGCCCAGAACAGTGACCGCGCTGTTTTTTTCTAAAAAGATACCGGCCTGTCCGTTACCGGCAATCATATTGTTGACAATAAGGGCATTACAGGTACGGAGAAAAATTCCTGCGGCATTATTCCCTGTAATAAAATTATTTTTTACAGTGATGTTGATGGAGTCCGCGTAGATTCCCGGGCCGATCAGAGCATCCGGGGCCATCATTATCGGTGCTTTGCCGCCGGTGATGATAAAGCCGTCTATTACTGTCCTGTCCGCCCCGAAGACGGAGAACCCGCCCATGGCGCTTCCTGCTAACGTCGTGGCATTCGCTGCAATATCACGTTTTGTGAAGTTGCTGTCCCAGCCGCCTTCCAAGGTGATACCCGGACGCAGGGTAATGCGCTCAGGATATTTACCCGCTGCAACCCGGATGGTATCGTTTTCCTGCGCAGCCTGGATGGCCGCATTAACGGACGGGTAATGATCGGGCACTAAAATAATCTTTGCTGTTGCCGGAGAGCACTGGAAAACAACGAGCCATGCCGCAATGGTGAACACAATAGTGAACAAAAAATGCCGTGCGAGAAAAGTCATCGGAGAACCGGATAGCTGAAAATTCAATGAAACGTATTAAAAGAAGTACAGGCTTCAGAGCCGATACATACGGGTACATGCCGAAAGGCGGCAATAAAATAAGGAAAGTGTACGGGATGTCGGATTGTTTTGAGCCTTGTTGAGGACGTGCTTGGCGAACACAGACAGTGTTCAAAGGATGTTTTTCTTGTTTCGGTTTGATTTCGCTGAGCTTGCAGCGGCCGAATTATTTTTCAGGACCGCTTGTTTTTGACATCTTTAAATCCGAAGCAGAGCCTGACCCTACAAGGCTCTGCTTTATAATATGCCATATGCTCTGTCTCACCGGCAGGAGAACATCATACCCGGATGCAGGTCTTCCGCTCAGGATTCTGTGCAGAAAAGATCAACAGGTTCGAATCAGAACCGAACAACGAATCAGAACGACGTGGTAAACAGGTCAAAACGCCATTTTGATTCTTCCAGATCTTTGTCGAATTCCTGCCGGGGAATAACCTTACCGGGGCTTACGGCCAGAATGTTGTCATTGGAGTTGAAGTGAAGCAGTCCTTTGGGTTGCCCGTTATTCAGGTACGCCTGTCCGTAGTATGGCGGGGAATAATAAAAGAGACCGTACAGCAGGCCGCCCAATGCGCCCACGCCCATACCTTTCACCATGTAGTCGGAAAAAATTTCATCACCGTCATCTTCGCTCAGCAGGCCGATAGACAGTCCGGCAATCCCGCCGACAGCAGTTCCCCAAAGGCTGTCCATAAAAATAACATCAAACGGCTGGGTACGTCCCTGTGTTGTTCCGCCCAGGACCATAACAGCGGACACTGCGGCAATGCTTACAGCTTTTGTCAACCAGTTCATTCAAACCTCCTCTTGTGCGACATAAATTAATTGAAGCTTTTCTTTTTGTTTTGCTCA
Organism: Candidatus Electrothrix marina; assembly: GCA_004028495.1. Classification (GTDB taxonomy): domain Bacteria; phylum Desulfobacterota; class Desulfobulbia; order Desulfobulbales; family Desulfobulbaceae; genus Electrothrix; species Electrothrix marina. The sequence continues at coordinate 1,426 of MTKS01000167.1, read as the reverse complement.
GGGAAGAGTCACCCGTAGAGATCAGGCCGGTCGGCTCTCTGTGAAAAACCATTCTTTCTGTGTAGGGTCGACGACAAAAAGTTTGGTGCACAGAAGAGACAAGCCGATAAACGGGTAAAATTTTATATTCCCTTATCCCTCAAATTTAAAATAAAACAAATTGTCATAAAATGATACTCTTTTATGCTGAAAAACACATCTTTCAGAAGGGGTATCCGTCCCCGAACAAGGGGGGAAGCAGAGGGAAAGTGACGATAAACGGATAAAAGTACAATTTTTTTTACCCGCATTCTTTTCTATCGTCCTGTTGTGCTCAAGTCAATTTTTTCGGCGTTTGTTTTTCAGCGGCTCCGGGCGAGAGTTCCGGAAGAGCGGATTCTCTGCGTCGGAAGAGGGTTTCCTGTTTTGCCCGGGCTAAGTATCCCAGCAGACCGCCGCCGCCGGCAGTCAACAGCATGGAGCCGAAGGTGATGAACTGGCTGTAGAGCAGTATGCCGCCCAGAACAACAAGGCCGGTGACAACGGTGCCCGCTTTGATGTTCGCCATTGCATAGGCCCGTTTTGTTTCTTTGAGTATTTCCTTATGCTTTTTATTCGCAAGCCTGTTTTTCTGTCGTTCCGCATTGACTCGCAGTTGCTCCCGTTCTTTGGCATGGGCCTCCTTGAGCGATTCCATTGCGGCAAAATTATTTTGTCGGGCAAGGGAGGAAAACCAGAGGGCCATGAGAAGAATAAAAGCCACATCCAGTGCGATCAGGGCAAAAAGGAGATGGTTTTCAGCGGCAGCCCCCCCGGTGATGACAAGGTAGGAGATGCCTGCCGTGGCTGCCTGGAGAATAATAATTCCAGGGAGAAATCTGATCATAGTAAAATGTTAAACAAAATATTACAGTTTATTTTTCAGCCAGTATCTCGGCTGTCTCGACAAGCCGTATGAACTCGGCGCGATAGCCTTCATTATCCGTGCCCTTTGCACCCTTGGCAAGGGTGAGGATTTGCGGCCAGGTGACTCCGTCGGCATGATCGGAATCGCTGAGCAGCATACCGAAACCGGCAACAGAGGCGGCAAAGCGGAAATCATTGCCTGTGCCCTCCAGCGCAAGTTCGTTATCCTTCACCGCTGTGCTGAGCAGGACAGATTCGGATGTTTGGAGGGGCTTATAGCGCAGCTTGACGGTCATTAACTCGTCGGCATACTGTGTTTCTGAATCAGGCGTATCTGCATCAGATTTCTCTGAAACAGGATCGTTTTTCTCCGTCTTCTGATACTTGAGCGGATCCACAGTCGGCTGGCCGGCAGTGCCGACCGGGATCAGCTCGTACAGGGCCGTGACCCTGTGTCCTACCCCGATTTCACCGGCGTCTTTTTTATCGTTGTTAAAGTCTTCATCAGCAAGTGCTCGGTTTTCATAGCCGATCAGCCTGT
>MTKS01000166.1 GCA_004028495.1 Candidatus Electrothrix marina | reverse complement strand
GTCAACAGTGATAATGCCCAGACCGGATTCGCCCAGGAGCAGCCCGGCGAGAATGAAACCGGTCACCGAAGGGAGGCGGAGCTTTTGGGAAAACTTGGCGACAGCAAGCCCGGTTCCGAGCAGGACAGCTATGCCGAAGGTGGCGTCATTGATCATTTTTTTTGAAAAATCATTTTGTATTCATCCGGATAATGTTTCTTCATGCAGGTCGGGCAGACTGTATGACTGAAATCAACACCGGAATATTTATGGATATAAGCTTCTATCTGCTCGTAATAGCCATCATCATTTCTGATATTTTTACAAAATGAACAGATCGGGAGAATCCCGCGCAATACTTTGATCTCCGAGAGAGCCGATTGCAGGTCGTTAATCAGCTTTTCACGTTCCTCTTCAATCTTTTTTCGTTCGCTTATATTGGTTGCGACTTGTATTCGCGCAGGGCGTCCGTCCACCCAGTGTATGCCTTGATCACGGCATTCGTACCATTCACCGTTTCTGCGGTTTTGTATTTGCCAGACATGTGCTTCGCGACGAATTTTGCCGTTTTCGTAAATTTCTCGATACTTGCAGAAAAGGCACGGGGCTTTTTGCCCTTGAATGGCTTCCCAACATTTTTTTCCGATAATATTACCGAAATGTTTTTTAACGTATCTGTTTGTATGCAATATTTCATAGGTGTCTATATCTGCCACGTAAATCATAGCGTCTACGGTATCCAGCACTTTTTTCAGGCGTTGACGGGATTTTTTTCGCTCCGTCATATCGCGCACGATGGCGAGAAAACAACCGTTTTTTTCTCCGGACGGCCGCACGAACTGAAGAAGAATTTCAACAGGAATACGGGTTCCGTTTTTATGTTGATGCTCTGTCTGGAAGATATGTGATTTCTTGCTGCCGTCAAGCAAGGGTTCAACTATGCGCTGGAATTTTTCCTCGGTAAATTCCGGCTTGATATCAAGAGGCGTCATGTCGGAGAATTTTTCCCGGGTAAAACCCGTCTGATTGACAGCTCCCTGGTTGACATAAAAAAACTTGAGCGTATCCGGTGCGAACATGAAAACACAATCATGGGTTTGATCCAGGGTGAGCTTGAATCGGTTCAACTTTTTCTCGATCTTTTTACGATGTTCAACTTCTTCAGTGAGTTTATCCCGTGAGACAGTAATTCTTGCGAGGCGTTCAACCATTTTGTTCAAAGATCGGGCCAGCGAACCGATTTCATCGTTTAAGCGTATATCCGCTCTGGCATCAAGGTTGCCGTTGCCGATGAATTCAGCAGTGACAGCTAGGTCAACGATAGGCTTGGCGATCAGTCTGCCCAGTATGAGTGCAACAAGAGCGGTTAACAGGGTAAAGAGAACGCCGTAGAAAAGCATGATGAGGGAGGCCTTATGTGTAGCAGCCAATGCTTTTTTTTCACTCAGAGAAAGGACAATATGCCAGGATTCTCCTTTGTTTCCTTTGAGGTGATCAATTGATGCTTTGCTACCCCCGAAACCGATCTCTTCCGACCCCTGAGTCACCGTGACAGGCGAAAAGGCTGTGAGCTGATTTTTATTTGAGTCGGTAATGATTGCCCCGCCCCGTGTTCCGGTCTGCAATAAGGAGACAACCTGATCCGGCACCTTTGTGGAAAGCGGTGTTATCCCTTCTTCTCTGACGATGAGTCCGCCTGTCCGCACAATCATGATTCGTCCCGAGTTGCGTTGAGAAAATTCCTGAACGACATCGGTCAACGGCCCTGAAATGTTGATATTGCATTTCAGAATGCCTATGATATCTCCGCCCTCTCTGATCGGTATCACCACGCCCAGCACATAACCCTGAACACTGGTATCAAAACCTCGATCATCAAGAAAAACTCTTCCCTGTCCGTCATGATAGCAGGCCTTCCACCAGTATTTATGGGCATGAGCAAGGGTGGTCAGTTTGCCTGTTGTGGCAATCATGACGCCATAGGCATTGGTGAGGAATATTTCGCCGTAATTTGTCGGAAAGAGTTCCTGCTGTTTTTTGAGATACTGTGCGGCAGGGGTGGTCATATAGGCCTGAATAAAGGGATCATCAGGATTTTTCGTCTTTATCCAGCACTCATTGCGTTCAGCAATCACGGCCTTGCGAGCCGGTTCCTGCAAGGAGGAGAATGCAGCATTGCTTTCGAGTAAAGTTGTTTTGATCAGAGGGGATGTGGAGAGGGTGAGAGCGATATTTGTTTTTTCTTTGAGGTGCGAGTTGATATGCTGAGCGATTTCATCGGAGATCTCTTTGAGATTGTTTAATTCTCCGGCGAGAATTGTGCGGTGGTTGAGAATTTCATAGCTTACGGAGAGCAGGGCCACCAGTACCGCTCCGAACAACATCATGATCAACGAGGCTTTGTGTTGTATTTTCATGATGATGTTCGTGCAGATGTGATTTTTTCAGATCGCATCCAGGATAACATCAACGTCAATCTGGTGATTATCCCGCAGCAGGGTGAGCGTCACCGCATCCCCGACCTTATATTTTTCCACCTCATCCCGCAGCTCGTTATAGTCTGTGATTCGCACCCCGTTGATCCCGAAGATAATATCACCGAGAATCAGGCCGCCCCAGACCTGTTTTGTTCCCCGTAGGCCAGCCTTTTCCGCTGAGGAACCAGAAGCCACGTTGAGGATCAGGATGCCTTTCAGGTTCAGCTCCCGGATCACATTTTCCGGGGCAATACTGATGCCCAGTCCAGGCCGGAACATCTTACCGTGACGGATAATCTGCGGCACCACCCGATTGACTTCATGGACAGGAACAGCAAAGCCGACCCCGGAGCTTGTCCCGGACGGGCTGTAGATCATGGTGTTGACCCCGATCAGGCGACCGGCGCTGTCCAACAGGGGGCCGCCGGAGTTGCCCGGATTAATGGCTGCATCGGTCTGAATGACGTTACGAATCGTGCGGTTGGTCACGGATTTGATCTCCCGGCCCAGGGCGCTCACCACTCCGGTGGTCAGGGTTTGATCAAGACCGAAGGGATTTCCGATGGCAAAGACTTTCTGTCCGACCAGCAGGTCTTCGGATTCACCCACCATAATGGGGCGCAGTTTATCCGCAGGCGCGGAGATCCGGAGCACGGCCAGATCGCGGTCCGGGGCAGCCCCGACCAGGGCGGCCTTCCAGGTGCTGTGATCAGCCAGGGTTACCTCAATGCGACCGGCATCGGCAATTACATGAAAATTGGTGACAATCCGTCCTTCTTTGTCCCAGATAAAGCCGGACCCGGTCCCCTTGGGGAGCTCATAGACGTTGAGGGAGAAAAGATTGCGTTGCAGCTCAATGGTGGTGATATAGACCACTGAGGGCGAGGCCTCCCTGAACACGGCAATGGTGTTTTTTTCATCATCAGCCAGGTCGCCACGGGCCGTGATCGGCTTGGGCCCGGCATTGCGGTCGAGCCCGAACCGAGCGACTTCCGGGTTCAGGGTGTGAAAGAGGAGGTAAAGAACAGCAATAACGATCAGCAGCAGCGCAAGGGGATTACCGCTGCGGAAGGGAGAACGAAAAGAGCGCATGGTTAGATATTCAGCATATATTTTGCAACGGAAAAGTACAGACTGATACCGAGAACATCAATGGAGGTGGTGATAAAGGGGCCTGTGGCAATGGCCGCATCAATATGAAAACGTTTCAGAAGCATGGGGATGATTGTGCCCAGGCTTGCCGCCATGATCATAACCGAGCAGACCGAGATCCCCACCACCACGCCGAGATAGGCCGGTGTCGCGTAGCGAAATGTGGCCATCAGACCGAGCAGGAGGCCGAACATGACGCCCAAAACAATACCGACCAAGGTTTCCCGGCCGACAATCTGAAAGAACTGGGGCATATTGACCCGACCGGTGGCCATACCCCGGACCACGATGGTGCTGGACTGGGTGGCGATATTGCCGCCCATACCGGCGATGATAGGGATAAAGGAGGCCAGAGCCAGTACCTTCTGCAATTCATGCTGGAACCCGTTGATGATGAACATGGCCGTTATCCCGCCGATCCAGGAGGCGAACAGCCAGGGAGCGCGGAGGATAATCTTTTGGTGCAGAGGCTTGAGCAGGATCTCGTTATCCTTACCCGCTCCGGCCATTTGAAAAAAATCTTCCGTGGCCTCTTCCCGGATCACGTCAATAACATCATCCACAGTGACAATACCGATCAGCTTAAAGGTCGCATCAACAACCGGGATAGCTAACAGATTATATTGGGAGACAATATGGGCCACTTCTCCCTGATCCATATCCGTGGTCACGGAGATGACCCGTGGGTTCATGATGTTTTTCAGCTGCTGATGCATAGGATGCAGGAGCAGTTCCCGCAGGGAGAGCACCCCGGTCAGGTGGCCGTCACCGTGGGTGATATAGAGATAAAAGACCATCTCCTTTTCTTCGCTGCGTTTCTGTACCTTGCTGATGGCCTTTTCCACGGTCAGTTCTTCATTCAGGTACATGAAATCAGGGGACATGATGCCG
>MTKS01000165.1 GCA_004028495.1 Candidatus Electrothrix marina | reverse complement strand
CCTTAAACGGATCTGCCTGTACCCTGCCTTCAATACACTTAGGATAAACCACAAACCTAGTCCGCCGGCAACAAACCCACCGTCAGTGAGCAACTCCAAAAAATCATTATGAGCGTGTTCATACAGGAGATTATCAGGAAGGGTTTTGTAACCGGGAAAGATATCCGCAAAGGTCCCGAAACCGCTTCCGGTAAGAGGAAAATCCGCTATTATCTTCAGGGCGTCTGCCCAGATCAGTAACCGATCATCCTTTATCTCTCCCGTTCCGCTGTCAATAATACTGCTGAAGCGCTCTAAAACAGGCTCCCAGCTGTACCACCCGACAATAATCAATAATCCGGTCAGAAGAAGGAGCAGCGGGAGTTTTACCGGCCTTTCCTGCTGCCGGGCAATAAGAAGAAAAAAAAACGATATCCCGCAAATAATACTGAGAATACCGCCGCGTGACTGGGTAAGAAAAACTGAGGCGAGAATGACAACGCTGCCGAACCCCCAAAAGAAGTGTGCCGCAGCTCCGTTTTCCGAAAAAAAGGCAAGAATCTTTTCCCTGAGTGTATCTACATGATCCAATGAAGGACGATGCAGCAAAAACTGCGACAGCACAAGCGGACAGAGCATGACCATGAAGCCCGCATAGTGATTTTTATACACCCAAGGACCGAAAGCTGTTTTTCCTCCGGTCAATTGACGAAACCAGAAAAGAGTATCAGGCGCTGTTATTCTTTGCAGAACAGAGAGGAAGGCTATACAGAGCGCCAGCCCGCTGACAGCCTTAACCGTTATCAACAATCTCCTGCTGCCGGTGAGCAGTTGAACGGTCACCAAGTAAAAAAACGCGTACGAACTGACCCGAAGCACCTCCAGCAGGGTCGCCTTACGGTTGACTGTCAGAGGTATCCAATTATCAGGGGAACGCAGTCCGGGCAGGTCAAAAACCGGTTGATAGACCTGAAAAATATTCGGCGCAATCACGCGCACAACAGGAAGAGGCAGAGGAAGGGTTTGAAAAAATATCCAGGCAAGCAGCAACAGCAGGGGAAGAAAGCCCGGAACTCGATAGCATACCGGCTTTCCATCAAAATAAGGGAGAAAATAAAAGAGTCCGGTGAGAGCAATAAGCAACTCCACCGTGATCATTGACCATTTTTCTGTCGTTCCAAAGGCAAGAGGGGAAAAAAACAGCGTAAGCAAAAAGAGAAAAAAGACGGCTTTTCCTTTCATGCCCCCCTCTTGCCCTTTAGCGTCAGCCTCAGCCTTTCTTCTGTTCCGTATAATACCCACCCTTCCCTTTACGCGAATAATACGAGTAATATCCGTAATACCCATCTCCGGCATGTTTTTTTGTTACGCGATTAAGGACAAAGCCCAGCAGATGGGCCTGACTTTCACGTAATTTTTTTATGCCGCTGTCCAGCATCTCAAAGGTGGTTTTTCCGGAACGAAGGACAGTAACAGTACCGTCGACGAGACCGGCTAACAGAAGACCATCTGTCACCTGTTGCACCGGCGGGGAATCAAGAAGAACAAAATCAAAGCGTTCTATCGACTTCTTCAGCAAGGTTTTCATTCTCTTTGACCCCAGCAATTCTGCCGGATTCGGGGGGATCGGGCCGGAGGGGAGTACCGAAATTCCACTGTCCGGCAGTTGTTTGATCATGCTCGGTTGCTGCTCATCTGTGTTACCGGAAAGATAATTACTCAGTCCGTAAGAATTATCAACTTTAAACATAGAATGCTGTCTTGGGCGCCGCATATCGCAGTCGACAATTAAAACCTTTTTATCGTTCTGTGCTAAAATACAGGCAAGATTCTTGGTTGTGGTGCTTTTTCCCTCCTGCTGCATCATACTGGTAATGAGGAGGGTACGCGGAGGATGATCCGGCGTGGAAAGGAGCAGGCTGGAGCGTATCAGCCTGTAGCTCTCTGTAAACGCAGAAAGGGGGTTGTCCTGGATAAACGTTTCAATATTCTTATTCTTTTTCGGAAGATCTTCTACTGCACCGAGAACGTTCAGGCCGTACCTTTTTTCCAGCTCTTTACCGGCCGAGACCGTATTATCCAAATAATCAAGAAAAAAGACCAAGGCGATCCCCGCACTCAGACCGATGGCCAACCCGAGCATCAATTCTTTCTTTTTATTCGGCTTTGAGGGGGCAAGAGGTAAATCCGCCTTTTTGATCGCCCAAATTCTGATATCCATGGCCTGAGCCGTGACATTGGTTTTCTTAATACTGCTGGACAATGCATCATATACAGTCCTGTTCATCTCCTTATCCCGATTCAGGATGGTATACTGAACAAACCGCTCGTTCATATTCAGCATTTCCGCCTTTGTCTCCTCCATCATCTTGGTCAAATCTCTGACCCGAGTTTTGGCAAGTTCATAGTTGTTTTTAGCTACCTCAATAACCCGCTTAATCTCCGCCCGCTTATTTTTCCGCAGGAGTTCCTGATCCGCCCGGGCCTTTATCATCATCGGATGCTTTTTACCGTACCTTTTGGATACCTCTCTAATGTTATGTTCAGCGGAAAAAAGTTCTCCGCGAAGAGCCTGCAGCTCGCTATTATCGGAGAGCAAAGGGATGGCCTCAAGTTTTTTATCATTATTCCCGGCTCCCTTTATCTGACGATAGACAGCAGCATGTTTTTTCTCCTCTGTTTGCGCTGCGGACAGCTCCGAGCTGAACCGGGAAAGACGCTCAGGAAGAACAGTCAGTTTATTCTCCACAGTCACAATATCGTTTTTCCGCATGTACTCCTGCAAGGCTCTTTCCGAATCCTCCAACTTTCCCCTTTCCTCATCCGCCTTGACAGTCATCCAGTTCAGGCTATGCCTCGTGGTACTTGTTTTGATATCCAAGGTTTCTTCAATATAGGCCTGGACCACGCCGTTAGCGACAAGTTGAGCAATTTCCGGCACCCGATGTGTACAACTTACGTTGACAATCTTTGTATCGCGTACAGGAGTAAGCGTGAGGGCACCTTGTATCATGGCGGCAATCTGTTCCGTGTCGCTTTTCAGCTGGCCCTGAGGTATTATTTTATCCTGACTATCCCCATCATCAGCTGTATCGGGAATATCCAAGGCCGAGTCCGAACGTATCAATGAAGACAGAAAAGTTTTTATAGAAGAAAAAGCCCCGGTAAAAAAAGATGCAACCGACTTCCTGACCGGCCCCATGAGACCGGAAGGAGCGGAAGCGCTTCCTAAAAAATAATGTCTGTACTCGGTATCAAGCTGCTGATTCTTCACAACCCTGAGAGCTACATTAAAACTGCGTATCAGCTCAAACTGGGTTGCCTTGAAATCAGGATCCCATGCAATATAGGTCGACAGGCCCTCAAGGCGGCCTTTATCCTGATTTTTTTCAACCAAAACCTGAGTAGTTGCCGTGTAAAGCGGTATTTTTGAAAAAGTGGATAATGCCGTTGTCAGAAAAATTATTGCTGCAATTGTCATGACCAACCATTTCCATTTCCGGATAATACGGAGATAATCAATAAGACGCTTTGAAGTCGCCTGCTGAGCACTTTCTGTTATAGATTCTTCCGGGTACATTATACAATATTGTGAATAATAAAAGGGAAAACTCCATCTTGTACCTGATGAAGTCTTTCATAGGCTGCCTTGATCAAAAGGCGGACGTAAGCCTCGAAGCTTTGCAAGAGGACTAATGCTGACAGGCGGAAACGGACAGTATCTACTTGTTTTTTTTTGTTTCTACTTCAAGAAAATGAATAGCCGGGATATTTTTTCTCTCCATCATCTCAAAAACGAAGATATCAGGTATCAAAAAAAGCTTTCCGGCACGACAATAACATCCTCAGGCTGGATCAGGGTGTCATGATCAACATCTTCCAGCACCTGCTTTTTTCCGTTGACCATACGGTTGATTTTGATACTTGATTCCGAAGCAATGCCGGTAAAACTGCCCGCTAATGAAACCATTTTCAGGACTGTGGTATTCCTGCCGCAAGGATATGCTCCGGGCCTGTTGACCTGTCCGGTGATATAGCAGACCGCTTCTTTTTTAGCGGAACTTGCAGGCACGACAACAACATCTTCCGGCAACAGCAATGTATCCTGATTGACATCTTTGAGAACCCGCTTGCCGCCGTTAATCGTCCGATTAATCTCCATTCCGGACTCCAGCGCCTTGTCGGAAAAACCGCCCGCTCGGGTCAACAGTTTAAGAATGCTCATCCTCCTGGAACAAGGGTATGCACCCGGTCGATTTACTTCACCGGTAATATAGCAGAGCGATTCTTCTTTTTTACTTACCGTGCGTTCCGGCACAATAATAACATCATCGGGCTGAACAAGCGTATTTTGATCCACATTTTGCAAAACACGCTTCACCCCGTTAACCGTTCGATTAATCTTCATCCCTGACTCAAGGGCCTCTTCAGTAAAACTTCCTGCAAGGGTGACAATTTTAAGGACCGTGGCATTACGACCACAGAAATACTCCCCGGGCTGATTGACCTCACCGGTAATAAAA
>MTKS01000164.1 GCA_004028495.1 Candidatus Electrothrix marina | reverse complement strand
CACTGGGCGTGCTCCCATGCCCAGAGGCGGATAAAGTTGTGGCCGTGCCGCTGCAGGAAGTCGAGATACCCGCCGTAGTCGAAGTCAGGCGTTTTCCCCTCGACGCCGCGCTCCTGGAAGTTAGCCCAGGTGTGAGACCCCGTGAGCCAGACGACCCGACCATCGCTCGCAACAAAATAGCGAGGGTTGTCGGGATGAATCCTCAAGGGACCAGCACCTCCATCATTCTCAATTTTTACAGAGCGTAAGGCTATATTCGTACTGCCAATTTTACCCTCCCCCCCTCTGGTAACGGAATATACCACGTGTTCTTTCTTTGTTAATGCTGGCTCTTTTGTAAAATGATATATAGCTAGCCCAGCAGCGACAGTAACTACTAATGATACAAGAGTATCGCGAAGAATATCCTTAGATTTCATATAAACTTTTCTCTACAAGGCATAACGCCTCAATCAGCTACCGCGTTAGCGGGCTGCTGCATTAACTTGTGTACGCCCGGGCATGGACGTGAACTCATGGGGTTCAAGTCCCCCTGTAAGCGTTCCTGTGTTAGGCGATAAGCTTAACATAAATTTTTTGAATACTTTCTCCTCTTCGGGAAAGAAGGGAAAATAGCACCGCCGCATCACCACGGGACTTGAGCAGGTGAACAGCCTCTAAGACTGATGTTTTTCCGCTGTTGTTCGTACCAACCAGCAGGTTAACCTGCCCGATATCCTCAATTTTATATTCAGAGAAGCCTCTGAAATTCTTGATTTCAAGTTGTTCTATCATGGCGTATGAGTATTAACATATGAAGTTTAATCTCTAGCTTCCATTCTACCTTTAATACGCCTGCACCCCAAACTTCAGGAGTAATCGCGGCAAGATGTCATCAAGATTCTGAACGTCTTTATCTTCCAGCTCAATAAGATTGAATCCGTATTTTTGATATATTTCCTGCTTGACCTTTTTCCGGGCCAGATATTTTTCTTCATTTTCATATCCCCAATATTCTATATAAACTTTGCCTGTGGGGATGTAAAAATCGCTGTAGACATTTTCTTCAACAGGGAGTTTTCGTTCGTATGCATGAACAATCTCCGCCATGTACAGCCAGTTATCTACCAGCATCTCTGCCTTTGAACGGACAAAATGACCGTCTGTAGCACGATGTTTGGCTTCGAATTTTTCTCTGAAGCCCGCAGGGCTCTGTTTTACTCCCCCTGCCGGATCCGGTTCGTCTTCCTGCTCGGAATATGTCCCCTTTACATGGTCAACAGTCTCAATAAGTGCCTTTGCGACTAACAGACTCTCTGACCATTTTGCATAAGGCACCCCGGTTCTTCCGTCTTCAGCCTGCTGCCCACCCTGTTTTTTTCCCTGCTCTGTGAGTAGCCATCCTTTCAAACCTTTTTTTATCCACCCGATCTCTGAGAGGATAAAGTTGATTTTGGTTGCGGTCAGATCAAAATGTTTTCCTATTGCTGTAGAAGTGAGGAGTTTTCCAGTTGTCAATGGTGGCGGTGACGTCGTTTCGTCGTTTCCTGGCTTCAAAGTGTCAGGCCAGACAATATACTTCCCGTATTTTGCAGATTCCTTGTATTCTCCGCCGGATTCTTCTCCTTTCGGGGTCAGAATCCAAGAATTTTCTTCTCGTGCAATTAATCCTTGATCTGAGAGGATAACAAAGAGTTTTTTTGCAGTTATTCCTTGTTTTTTGGCCAGCTGAGTTGTGGATATCTTGCTCATTTTTCAGCCTCCTTGAAGATGAATTGGAGATAAACACAGGATGTTTATCCTGCTGTTTTCTGAGATGTTTTCCTTGTCACTTTTTCAAACACCAGCACAGCGCAATGAGCCCGACCAATGATTTTTTCTGTCACATGCCCGATGAGCAGCTTGGTCAGCCCTTCTGCCTGCTAGGGCCAAGGGATGAAAGATGACGTTCCTGTCCTTTTTTACAGGCCGCCTCTGCTAGCGCGGCACAGGCTACTTAAAAAACGACAACAAAGCATGCAGGGTGGTCAACGGATGCGGCGGACAGCCGGGGATATACAGATCCACTGGAATTAGGCTGTTCAGATCGCCGACAATATCATCGCTGCCGTAAAATGGTCCGCCCGAGATAGCACAGGCTCCAGATGCGATCACAACTTTGGGGTCGGGCACAGCCTCCCAGGTGGTGAGCACGGCCTGACGCATATTTTTTGAGACCGGCCCGGTGACGTGAATACCGTCGGCATGCCGGGGCGAGGCCACAAACTGAATGCCGAAGCGGGACAGGTCAAAGAAGGGGGTATTCAGTACGTTGGTATCGGCCTCGCAGGCATTGCAGCCCCCTGCTGAGATCTGACGCAGTTGAAGTGACCGCCCGAAGAGTTTTTTAAAATGCGTCTTAGAGTGCTCAGCTAATTCGGGCAGGCTGCCTGAAAACAGCAGATCGTCGCGGGCAGCAGTCCCCATCTCAAAATTTTGGCTGAAGCAGGCAAATTTGCCCTCAGACAGGGTTTCGCAGAGGCCACAGAAAACGCATTTCCCCAGATCAATCCGGCAGGATGCAGAATCGATCGCCTCTTGGGGGCAGGCCTCGGCGCATTGTTGAACCACAGCGGGATCGCAGTCTGAATGAACAGTCGGTAACCCTCGAAACCGCTTGTACAGGTTGATCTTTTCTTCGGGATATTTTGTCGTGCGATGTCCCTGTTCAAATCTGTTTTTAATGACTTTTAACATAAAAATACCTTATATTCTTCGAGGTCGGCCTACAGGTCGAAGCCGCAGTACGAGAGATTGAAGCTCTTGTTGCACAGGGGGAAGTCGGAAATCCCTTGCTCGCGCAGTGCCAAGGCTAAGCCGGTCCAGTTGTGAAAAGACGGGTCTTTCACCTTATACCTGAGTATTTCTCCCTGCGCATCAGTGAGGATGCAATGGGAGGCCTCGCCACGCCACGCCTCATTGACGGTTACCACAAAGGAGTCCGGGGCCAGCTCTGTTTTCTGGGGCGTATAGTTGTTCGCCTCTTCGCTGCGGGCAAGCAGCGTATTGACCAGATGAATGGAGTGCATGATCTCTTCCCGGCGGACCTCGGCTCTGGAAGCCACATCGCCGTCGGTTTTGTTGTTGCTGTTGCCGGGCAGGTCTCCATAGCATTCCGTGGGGAATTTGACCCTGGCATCGTAGGGAAGACCGCAGGCCCTGCCTGCATAGCCGACCAAACCGATTTTTTCCGCATTTTCCCGGCTTACTGTGCCGGTATGGTCAAAACGACCACGCACGCTGGGAGTGGAGAAAATAAGATCGTTGACATGCTCGACCTCCGAGGTTAATTCCGTCATTTTTTCCTGAATAAGCTGCCGTTGCTCCTCACCCATGACCTTGGTTACCCCGCCGGGACGAATCAGCCCCCGACCGAATCGATTTCCGCCCAGTATCTGGCTGAGATTCAGGTATTCTCCTCTGATCCTTCCGAAATAGGCTGCTGGCGGGCTAAATGCCACGTCCAGGCTGAGTGCGCCCAGGTCACCGATGTGATTAGCAATACGCTCCAGCTCCAGCGCCAAGGTCCGCACGACCTTGGATCCTTCATCAACCTCAAGGTCGGCTAAGGACTCGATTCCTTGGGCCATGCACAGGCCGTGGCCGATACTGGTGTCCCCGGAAATGGTTTCGCCGATGATCGGCAAGCGCTTCATAGGCACCGTTTGCAGCAGGTGTTCCACCCCGCGATGCTGATAGCCGAGTTGGATCTCCAGGTGAAAAACCCGCTCGCCAAAGCATTGGAAACGGAAATGGCCCGGCTCAATGATCCCGGCATGCACCGGCCCCACAGCCACTTCATGCACACCTTCACCTTCCACGGCGAAATAGGGATAATTGCCTGGAATATCCTCGCTGTAATTATTGCCGAACACATCGGGTTTGCCGGTGCAGTTTTGCTGGTAACGCACCATTTTCCACCAGGGATGATTTTCAGCCTTGAGGCCGTACTGCTCCCCGAGCTCCCGCTCGAACATATGAAATTTTTCTGTCACAGCGGTCAGTGAATCAAAACTGTCCGGGGCATCGCAGCCGGTAACACAGAGTTTATCGTTGCTCTCGTTGCGCAGCACGGCAAGCAATTTCAGGGAGCCTTTACCTTGATTCTCTTTGTTGTTTTCGTCGTATGCGAAAAACTGCACTATCTGGCCACCCGCTTCAGTAAAGTCAAGCAATTCGCTGCGGAATTTATGAAATGAAAGATGTGGGATGTCAGAGCGGTGTACTCTTTCCCCGTTGTGTATGTACAGGAGTTTATCCATTGATCCCGCCTCCGACTGTGGCTATTGCTGAAAGTATGATCTCATACAGGCTGTCCGGCAGCCAGACACAAAGTATGAATGAGGTGAAGAGTAAGGCATAGGACGGCAGTACCCTTATCAGTTTTTCTTCGACAAGTATTTCACCTTCATGTTTTCCAAAGCTCATTTTCATAACCAGTCGGGAGGCCCCTGCAAAAATAAAAATCAGGGCAATGATGAAGATAATTGCTGGT
>MTKS01000163.1 GCA_004028495.1 Candidatus Electrothrix marina | reverse complement strand
GTAGGGTGCTTAGATGGTTATTGCTGAGGTTAAGCACCCTCAAATTCGTGAGCTTGCAAATTTCAGGCGGCAGAGTGGTTAGTTCATTATCCAAGAGGAAAAGTATTTGCAGCTTTGTAAGTTGGCAAATTTCCAACGGCAGTGTGTTGAACAGGTTATTGCTGAGGTTAAGTTCCTTCAGGTTCTTTAGCTGTCTGATTTCTGGCGGCAGACTGCTGAGATTGCCGTGGCGGAGATCAAGCTTAGTTAGATTTGTGAGTATGCCGACTTCTGACGGTAGGGTGCTGAAATGATTGTGACCAAGGTTAAGCAACGTCAGTTTTGTCAGCTGGTCAATTCCTCGCGGCAATTTGCTGATATAGTTTCCATAAAGGTTAAGCTCCTTCAAGTTCTTGAGCTTGCAGATTTCTGGTGGCAGACTGCTGAACCTGTTGTTGCGGAGATCAAGTTTTGTTAGATTTGTGAGCAGGAAGATTTTTGGAGGTATAGTGGAGAGTCTATTATTCCAGAGGATGAGTTTTTGTAGTTTCTTGAGCTTTCCGATTTCTGGCGGCAGGCTACCGAACTGGTTGTTGCGGAGGTCAAGCTCCGTTAGATTCGTGAGCAGAGATATCTCAGGCGGCAGGGTAGTTATTCCCATGCCGCCAAGATAAAGAGCCGTCTTCCCGTTGGCCTTAGCCTCGTGGATTTTCCTCAGCACTTCTTCGTTCATCATCGTCTTCGTAGCTCCATCGTATGATTGCCCTATGTCCTTCACTCCAATCCCCATACCCAACATCACGCTTCATCCGTCTTCCTCGGAGAGATACTCCGATATATTTCTCCAGCCTACTTTCGTACCTTCTCCCACACCCAAACATATTGACATCACCATGATGCTGCACCATAATAAGGCGCAATCTTAATAAAATATCAGCGGGAAATAAAGTCTGTTCTGCCGGAGAGCGTTATGAAACTGAAAGAAATGCATGTAAAGGGATACAAATCTATTGACGGCCGGGTCGGTCAACGCATTCCCTTCGGTGACCTGACGGTCCTGCTCGGAGCTAACGGTTCCGGCAAAAGTAATCTGGTTTCATTCTTCAAGATGCTCAATTTCATGACAAGCAGGGCCTTGCAGCAATACGTGGGTAAATACGGGGTCAGCCACCTGCTTTTTTACGGCCCCAAACACACCGAATCCATTTCCTTTGAGCTTGCCTTTGCATCCGAGTCCGCCCATGATACCTATGAGGTGAGACTCGCGCACGGCTTGCCGGATCGTTTATTCGTCAGCGGCGAAAAGATTATTTATCATAAAATTAGCCCTCCTTCACCACAGCCACAGGAGTATTTTCTTGACGCAGGTGGAAGTGAATCAGGGTTGGCAAGCGACCAAAGGAAAACCAGTGCAGTCTTGTATCGCCTTTTGTCGGGGGTACGGAGTTATCAGTTTCATGACACCTCGGACACCGCCAAGATCAAAGATCGGGGCTATGTTGATGATGCACAATATTTGCGCAGTGATGCAGGCAATCTGGCGGCGTTCCTGAACATGCTCAAGCACCAGAAACAATTCCGCAGGTATTATGATCGAATCGTCCGGCATGTGCAGCGTGTTATGCCGCAATTTCATGATTTTGATTTGGAGCCGATTCCCGGTAATAAAGACTATGTCCGCCTGAACTGGCAGGATGCATCGGGCAGTGATTATTTATTCGGTCCCGATCAGATATCAGATGGTTCTCTCCGTTTTATGGCTCTGGCAACCTTACTACTCCAGCCTCCTGAACTTTTGCCGACCTTCATTGTGTTGGATGAGCCCGAGCTTGGACTTCATCCGGCTGCCATCGGGGAATTGGCCGGGATCGTCCGGGCGGCATCACAAAAAACGCAGGTGCTGCTGGCAACTCAGTCTACCCGCTTGGTTGATGAGTTTTCAGCGGAAGATGTGGTGGTGGTTGAGCGGGATGAAAAGGAGGGCTGTTCTGTTTTTACAAAGCTTGATCCTGAACACTTGCAGGACTGGCTGGAGCGCTACAGTCTCTCTGAGTTGTGGGAGAAAAACGTGCTGGGAGGCCAGCCGTGATTCGTTTGCATGGGCTGGTGTTGCTGTAGCTGAACAAATCGGTCTGCCGATGCTCTGCCAGCAATGCCGTCATTTTGCTGACTGGCTTGTTCTGTTAGAACAACTTGGTCAAGGTATTGCATGATTTTTAACCCGGCGATAATGATGATCAGCACCATGCCCCGAAAGGGCTGTATGTGTCCGCTCAGGGTAACACCCTGAGTGCAATCCCTCGTTCCAGCCACAAAAAACACTTGCAGTTTACCGGAATCAGTTTCATACTGATCCTACATTCATATCCAGCGATACTATTCAATAATGATCGTTTTTGTCAATTCGGAAACACCGTTTCCAACCCTTCCCCTGGCGGGGCGGGTCAACCTGATACAGCGAGGTTATCTATGAAACAGCCGGAAACCGCCTACTGGGTCGCTGCCATGTTAGGCAAAAAGAAAGGGGTGTCCGACCTGAATATCACGGTGGGCAAGAGCCTCCAGGTGGAGATCAACGGAGAACTGGGACCTGTTGAAGTGGAGCCGCCGGTGGAGAAACTCACCCCCTTCCAGACCGAGGTCTTCGCCCTCAACCTGATTAACGGCAACCAACGCCTGCTCGGTGATCTGGTGCGGACAGGCTCCTGCGACCTTTCCTATGTCCTGGGAGAGGGGGCACGTTTCAGGGTCAATATTTTTACCCAGAAGGGCTGTTATTCTTCAGTCCTGCGAAAGCTGGAAACCAAGATTCCCTCGATCGAGGACTTCGGTTTCCCGCCATGCTTCTATGATATGGCGGAAGAGCGGAACGGCCTTATCCTTTTTACCGGCGGAACAGGAACCGGTAAAACCACCTCCCTTGCCTCTATTCTAAACCAGATCAACAAAACACGATCAGTGCATCTTGTTACTCTGGAAGACCCTATTGAGTATGTTCATCCCCATAAAAAAGCCACCTTTAATCAGCGGGAGCAGGGCGATGATTTTGATACCTTCGCCAACGGCCTGCGGGCGGCCCTGCGTCAGGCTCCCAAGGTGATCCTGGTCGGTGAGATCCGTGACCGGGAAACCCTGGAAATCGCCCTGACTGCGGCGGAAACCGGCCATGTGGTCTTTTCCTCCCTGCATACCATTGATGCGGGCCAGACCCTGAACCGTATTATCGGTATGTTTGAGCACGATGAGCAGGAACAGATCCGGGTCCGTCTGGCTGATACCATCCGCTGGGTAGTCAGTCAGCGACTCCTGCCCAAGCTCGGGGGCGGGCGTGTGGCTTCCCAGGAAATTCTCCGCAGCAGCCTGCGGGTCACTGATATTTTGTTGAACGGTGAGAATGTTGCGGAGGAAAAGACCTTTTATAACGTGATTGAGGAAGGATCCACCCTGAGCATGAAGACTTTTGACCAAGATATATTGGATCTTTTCACCAGGGAATTGATTGATGAAAAGACAGCCATGACCTATTGTACCAACCGCAGTGTGATCAAGCGGGGTATGGATAATATTAAGGCCGCCCGAGGCGAGAGCACCACCGATATTTCCGGCTTGTCTATGCAGGGGGAAGAAGAGGATGCATAAGATGCATAAGGGGTTTCCGCTGAAATAAGATATGATGCCGTGTGATGATGTCGGAGAAGATGTTGCATAAGCAAGGAGAAAATAATGATCAGTAACTGTCCCCACTGCCAGGGTGTGCTGAAGTTTAATGCAGCCCAGTCGGCAAAGATAGAACAGGCTCTGAAGGCATTAAAGCCGGGCAAGCGCCTGCCCCTGAAATGCCCGCATTGCAAGAAACCCATGCAGCTTGATGCTGCCGGAGAGGCGGGAGGAGTTGCCGGAGCGGCTCCGACAAAAGCTCCTGAGAAGGCTCCGGAAAAGACCCCGGAGAAGGCGGAGGGAAAGAAAGCAGCAGCACCGGCGGATGCCGAGGCTGATACTGTTAAGCCCCCGCCCCCGCCCCCTCTGGATTTTCTGGAGGAAAAGCAGGGCGGTATTATGGACGACCACCATATGCGGGATGTCCCTACGGCCTTGGTCCTGCATGCTGATGACGGTATCAGGCATCAGCTGGGGGCGGCCATGGAGGCCTTGGGCTACCAGGTAGTGACCCTGACTTCGCCTGATGAGGCCATCGATCAGGTTGCCTCTATCAGTTTTGCCAGTATTATTTTTCATGCCGACTTTGAGGGAGTGCCCTTGAACGAGTCGATCTTCCATAACTACATGCGTGATATGCCCATGTCGAGAAGGCGGATGATCTTTTATATTCTCATCGGTCCGCAGTTCACCACCCTTTATGATATTCAGGCCCTTGCCAACAGCGCCAATCTGGTGGTCTCGGATGATGACTTTAAAAATTTTCAGTTGGTGCTTCATAAGGCGATTCCCTATTATGAGCAGCTTTTCGGGCCTCTTCTTGAGGAATTAAGTAATTACGGGAAATAATAACGCTCGTATTTCAGGAGAGATTCGGAGGTGTTTTATT
>MTKS01000162.1 GCA_004028495.1 Candidatus Electrothrix marina | reverse complement strand
AAAAAAAATTGATATTTAACCGGGTCCGTGCTCAGCGCGTGACCCGTTTTTTTTGCTTTCACTCCGGGATTCGGTTCCGCGATCCCGACCTGTAACCCGCATCGCTACGGCCTTTGATTTTGACCCGTGATACCGGTAGAGATACTTTTTTCATGACAATAATCGCTGTTTTGTTTACATTTTAAAATTCGTGGTCTCCCTCTGGAGTGTTGTTCAAGCTGACAGTCAATCGTAGTGCAATGAAACGGCTCATTTTTTTGACACAGAAGGCCAAGAGTGCAAACTGCTGTTATTGTTTATCTTTACCTGCAATAACACTCGGCGGGGCGACCATCGGGTTTAGATGTCTTCAGGAACTCTCTACGTCAACCTTCTGGTAATGCTGCCTTTGCTTATCCTGCAATGAAACAGAAAACGTATTAGAAAGTACCGCCAGCACATGCTCACGGCCTTTTCTTCTTTCCGGAACCCAGAATGTCCTCCCCTAAAACAACTCCCCGTGCTACCACTCCCTCTCATCAATAATCCGCCCCTGCGCAGAAACAACCGCCTGCCGCACCGGAACCTCGGCCCCGGCATCCTTATAAGCTTTTTTGACGATCTGGAGCATGGCTGAGCAGCACGGCACCTCCATAATCAGAAGCGTGACCGAGTTCAGCCTGCGAGTTTTGAACAACTCCGTGAACCGATCCACATACGCCTGCTGGTCGTCAAACTTGGGACAGCCCATCATCACGACCCTGCTCTGAATGAAATCCTGCTGCAAACCGGCATAGGCAACAGCAGTGCAATCGGCAGCGATCAGTAAATCGCAATTTTCCAAAAACGGTGCTGTGGGCGGAATCAGACGAATCTGCACCGGCCAGTGGGAAAGTTGCGATAAAGCCGAACCTGCCTGTGAGGTTGCTTCATTGGCTGCCTGACAGGGATTGATCGGCTGTAGGGTCTTCAATTGTGCAGACGGGCATCCGCCACCACCCTGCTTTTTTTTCTGCTCCGCCAGAAATTCCTCCACCGCCTCTTCGTCAAAGGCATCAGCATCCCGCTCAATAATCTGCAAGGCCCCTGTGGGGCAGGAGCCGAGACAGGCACCGAGGCCATCGCAGAGCTTGTCCGCTACCAGCTTGGCCTTACCGTCAATGATCTGCAAAGAACCTTCTGCACAGTCAGGTACGCATTCGCCGCAGCCGGTACAGAGTTCCTCATTAATCTCAATAATTTTTCTTTTCATGCCCGCTTCCTCATCCTTTCTCTTTGAATTTTCCCAGCACTTTCAGCCCCTGATCCGCCCCGGATGTGGTCAAAAAGAGTGCCGGTAACCGATCAAGCTGATCCTGTGTCGGTGGTGTTTCCTGATACTGCTCAAGCTTGTTCACGATCAGGTCAGCATCGTACAGCACCTTAAAATTGGTTGTTTCCTCATCGCGTGGCGCATGATGATGACTGATAATATCGCAGACCTCATCCACCAGCTCCGGCTTTGCCTTAAGCCGGGTCAGAATTTCCCGAGCCACCGGCGGGCCTTCGCTCTGCTGGTACCGTGCCGATGAGGAGTTAAATTTGCGCTCCGCTTCCCGGATCCCGATATCGTGCAGATAGGCAGCAGCCATAATGACCATCATATCCCCGCCCTGCTCTGCGTCCTGTTCTGCCTTGGCGATGATCTCAGCCTGTTCAGCAACCGCCTCGGCATGGCGGATACGTCGCCTGTCTTCGCCGAAATACCTGCGCATGGCTATGGCGATCCGATCTTTGAACAAGTCGCCCTGCGCCTCCACCACGTCCGGCGGCAGAGAGCCCAGGCATTGTTCCGCATGGGGGCAGTAGGAGGCACAACCAAAATCAATCTTCGGGTTCAGCATCCTGTGGCCGCAATGACCGCAGGTCCGCTGACTATCGTCCTTGAAGAACTCCACCCCGTGACCGCATTTCGGGCAGTTACTTTCAAACACATTCTCACCGCTCCAATAGCGGCTATCTTGGCCTGGACATTGCATATCTGCCTCCTCTGATTATCCGCTCACCTATCCCAGCACGTTTCGTTTCACTTCTTCAATACCGACTCGTTCAACAAAACGCGCCGTTCTGGCCTTGGGTTTTGCTGTGTTCTTGTAATAATTGAGTGTTTTTCGTACCAGTTCAAGAGCCTCATCATCAGTCAGGCCTTCTGCTATTAAATCGCCGATGCGAGGTCTCCCTGCCGCATTCCCACCAAAGGTTAAGCGCCAGCCTTTTTTCTCCGCAGTTAAACCGATATCACGCATCCAGGACTCGCAACAACAGCGGACACAGCCGGAAAGAGCGACCTTGACCTTGGCAGGAAGCGGGCCATCCAGCTCCATATCCATCAGGGCCTTTGTGAGAGGCTCTGTGGCGCTGGTTGCGCAATCGCACCAGGCCTTGCCCGGACATGCCTGCACATAATTAACCCGGTTTCTGGCATGGGGCGGGGTAGCAGGAATGCTCAGTTCCTGTTTCAATGCCTCCAGCTTCTTGGGCTCAAGCCCTTGAAAGAAGAGCCGTTGCCCTCCGGTCACCTTCACCATAGGGACTTCATATTTCTGAGCAAGCGCAGAGACCCGTTCCAAATCCTTCAGGGTGAATATTCCAGCATTGATTCCAGGCATCGGGCAAAAAGTTTTATGATTTTCCATAAAAAAATCATTTCCTTATAATTATTATTTTTAATATTTAATCTCTGATTAGCACGGCAACCTTCGAAGACATGTTTTCAGCCTTTTTATACCGTCTGCTGTTTTTAAGCAATCAAGAGGCGTAGCGTTATCAAGAGCCGGAACAGAAGAGTTTAACCAGTCTGCATAATTTTCTCCAAGATGATAGGCAATAGGTCTTGCTATCACAAGATCGTGGCCCAGCAATTCAAGGAGCTGAACTTTATCTTTAAAGGTTTCCCAGAATTCAATAAAATTTTCTGAGTATTCAATAAAAGCCTGATCACCTTCGTAAAAATTTTCAAGTGGCATTTTTTTACTGGTGCCCAAGCTCTGCTTGGGCATCTTGAATACAGAAGCTCCGGCTTCGGGAAATAAAGCAGAGCTTCTGAGAAAGCAGTTCCCAAGCCGGAGCTTGGGAACCAGATAAATTTCCTAAACCTGAATTAAACAAGACAACAGGGCCAAACCGTTGCTGATTCGGCCCAGATAAAGCTTCTCTAGAAAAACAGGGCACTATAAGCAACGAATCATCCCAAAATAGCCTTCAAATCCTCTTCCGGTGTTGCCGCAACCGGCTTGATATCAAAGGTCGCAACCAGA
Source organism: Candidatus Electrothrix marina (assembly GCA_004028495.1). Classification (GTDB taxonomy): domain Bacteria; phylum Desulfobacterota; class Desulfobulbia; order Desulfobulbales; family Desulfobulbaceae; genus Electrothrix; species Electrothrix marina. The sequence continues at coordinate 1,250 of MTKS01000162.1, read as the reverse complement.
AAATCAAGAATCGCCGGGCTGATAAAGGCAGGCAAGGAGGGTCCGAGGCGGATGTCCTTGATGCCGAGATAGAGCAAGGTCAGCAGAATGGCTGCTGCTTTCTGCTCGTACCAGGAGATAATCATGGACAGGGGCAGATCATTGACCTCGCATTCAAAGGCACCGGCCAGGGCTACAGCGATCTGAATCGCAGAATAGGCGTCATTACACTGACCAACATCAAGCAGGCGAGGGATTCCGCCAATATCACCAAGATCCTTATCAAAAAAACGGAACTTACCGCAGGCCAGGGTCAGCACTATGCAGTCATCAGGCACCTGCTCAACAAATTTGGTAAAATAATCCCGTCCCGGCTTGGCACCGTCGCAGCCGCCGACCAGAAAGAAATGACGGATATCTTTATTTTTCACCGCCTCAATCACCTTATCAGCAACCCCGAGCACTGCATTGCGGGCAAAACCAACCATCACTGATCCGTTATCCGCATCATCCTGCCAACCGTCCATAGCCAAGGCCTTGTCAATGACCGAGGTGAAATCCTTCCCCTCAATATGAGCGACTCCGGGCCAGCCAACTAGACCGGTGGTAAAGATACGATCCTTATATTCATCCTTGGGTTTCTGGATGCAGTTGGTTGTGAACAGCACCGGTCCGGGAAAATTCGGGAATTCCTTATGCTGATTCTGCCAAGCAGTGCCAAAGTGACCGTAAAAATGGTCGTATTTTTTCAGCTCAGGATACCCATGACAGGGTAGCATCTCGCCGTGGGTGTACACGTCAATGCCCTTCCCCTCGGTTTGCTTGAGGAGCAGTTCAAGATCATTGAGATCATGACCAGTGATCAGGATGCATTTATTTTTGCGATGCCCGAGCGGAACCGAAGTAGGAACCGGATGACCGTAGGTCCCGGTATTACCTGCATCAAGCAACTCCATCGCCCGCAGGTTGATCTCTCCAGCCTTCATAGCCACGGGCACGCAGTCCGCAATGGTCAGTCCTTCAGCCAGCAAGGCGGACAGGGCTTCGTAGGTGAACCCGGCAATGGCCGGATCATTCTGGCCGAGAATAGAGGCATGATCTGTGTAGGCGGCAATACCCTTGAGCCCGTACAACAGGGTCTGCTTCAGGGAGCGAATATTTTCATCACTGTCCAGATTCGGGATAAATTGCAGCTCAGCACCCTGTTGAACCAGGCCGGCCACTGAATCCGCCGGGCTGAAAGAGGCTGCCGGGTGATCAAAGTCAACCGT
>MTKS01000161.1 GCA_004028495.1 Candidatus Electrothrix marina | reverse complement strand
CGTGTTTTTCAGGGATTCACGCAGCTCCACAACCTTATTAATCAGAATAACAAAGCGTTCCGGGTCAAAATTCACATTGGTCAGCGTGGAGAAAATCGCCTCCATAGTAAAACGGTCAATCTTATCATCAATAATTCCCTTCTGCCGCGCTTCATGGGCAAACAGGGACATACCGCACAGGGCATAGATCAGGACATCTTCGATTTCTGCAACTTCTTCGTTTTTACCGCATACGCCCACAGTGGTACAGGCGATGCCCTTGGCTGTCTGTTCGCATTGATTGCAATACATGATTACTCTCTCCGGTAAAGTTTATGCAGCATTTATGTATAAATTCATACAGTAGGTTTTGATTATGCATGAACTATACAGTGAATATTTTCTGTCAACATTGATCTACGTCAAAAAAAACGAAAAAGAGAAGAGCCTGAAGCTGCAAGCCGGAATACTCTCCCTCGCAGATGTCGCGATGAATAGAAGCTTGACAGCCGGTGTGATATCCGTGATGATGAACAGTTCAGATTTTCAGGTTATGCGCGAACCGCGAAGAAATATCCAAAAGCCAATCTCAGCTTGAGATAACAGACTGTGCTGAATAAAAAACAACTCCTTGGCGAGTCAGTCCTTTTCAAAGGACTTGCCCCGCCCCTTCTCCGGCAGGTTGCAGACCTCGCGACAACAAAAAAATTCCACCGAGACGAATCAATCTTTTTTGAAGGAGATGAGGCAACCGGATTCTACATGGTGGGCCAGGGCAGGGTGAAAATTTTCAAAATGTCATTGGACGGCAAAGAGCAGATTCTCCATATCTTCGGACCTGGTGAGCCCTTTGGCGAGGTGCCGGTTTTTCACGGCAATCCCTATCCGGCCAATGCCTTCAGTATTGAGCCTTCCGTTATGCTGTTCTTTCCTCGACAGAAATTCATCGACCTGATCAACAGCACGCCTTCTCTGGCTCTTTCTATGCTGGCTGTCCTCTCCATGCGCCTGCGCCGCTTTGCCGCTCAGATAGAGAGTCTGTCCCTGAAAGAGGTTCCGGCACGGTTGGCTGCACACCTGATCTATCTCGCTGAGGAGCAGAACAATACCAGCGCGGTTACCCTTGAGATTCCCAAAGGCCAGCTGGCGAGTCTGCTGGGAACCAGTCCGGAGACTCTGTCCAGAATTTTCGCAAAAATGAGTGGGGAAGGATTAATCAAAGTCAGCGGCAAAAAAATCGAGATTCTCCGCTATGACAGGCTGCTGGAGCGTTAGAGAACGTCAGAGGATTTTACCGGCAGCTTTCAATAACGCGCCGGCACCTTCTATTCTGTCGCTATTCTCCTGCGGAGCGATTCCGCCTTGTCATTGCGTGCTCTTTGGCGCACCAAAATATCTTCCAAACTGACCGTCCTGCCGTAATAAGCAGTATTCAACGAGCTGCGCGGGGTTATGACGGCCCCGCCAAGTGAAACACCATTAATAATCCCCCTCATGGATCGGGCAAAGGCCAGAATATCAGCAGAGTCCTGCGGAGGCCCGTCGCCCATCGTCCCTGCTGCCACCATAATTTGCGAGTCAATCCGGGAGTCAATCTTGAACTCGGGCGAGAGCATGGCGTTCATCCCCTGCTCCGTCATGACCAGAAGAATAATCTCCGAGGCATCCGCACCTATTTGCAGCCCCATTGACACCGAATTTATGGCATAAAAACCAGGATAGCTCCACTTTCCAGCCGGATCACGGGCAAACAGCAGCCCGGAGCCTCTGGAACTCCCTATCAAAAATGCTCCCCTGAGCATCTGCGGGGCAATAAAAACACCGCGTGCCGTGCCAATATTCCTACGAAACCATTTCAGATTGGGATCTTCCAAAAAAACACGGAGAACAGCATCACTTTTTGTGACTAATTCTTCGGCATCTAAGAGATCCTGTGAAAGTGATGCGGTTTTTGAAAATCCCCGAGAGGGGTATACGAGAAGAACACAACAAAAAAGAAGGCCCACTGCTCCTTTTGCTGCTTCAGAAAAGAAAAGAGTGCGCTTGAGAAAAAACATAAGATCCTTTATAAGGTTTTGAAGGGTGAGCAGAGCAGAAAAACTCTTCTCACAGCCTCAAAATTTCCGGGGGGGGCGGGGGCCTACTTATACTTATTATAGCTGGCTGCACCGGAGCGACCTGTTTGTTTTTCTGAAAAAAAATGACCGGCATCAACAAATGGCCGGTCACTCCGATGCAGCTCAATCGGCTTCGAAAAAAAACTCTTTTTCGGCTTGGCATTTGGGGCAGACCCAATCATCAGGCAGATCTTCAAAAGCGGTTCCTTCAGCAATACCGTTATCGGGATCTCCCTCTTCCGGGTCATAAATATAACCGCAGGGACACTCATACTTCTGCATTGTTCATTCCTCCTGTTAAATAAAAGAAAGTTCCACTCCGCTTCCTCGGACTGCGTACCGATACGTTGCTGAATCCCGCCTGTTCAAGCGGAACGACAAGGAAGCGAGCACCCGAAAAAGAGTATAATTAACCTCGTACTATTAAGCAAGAAAAAGCCGTTGTTTTCTCCCCGGGAGAAACGCCGCCCCTTCCCCCTGCTTCTCGCAGAGAAAATATCCGAAAACCGCCTTTTTCTCCTTGACAAAAGAGGCCGTCCTGTAGTCTAATTACATTTTTTATTCAGAATAATTTGATAATTTTTTATCATTGATCATATATGGAGGAAGGAATATGTATGCCATCGTACGTACCGGCGGAAAACAGTATCAGGTCGCGGCCGGGGATACTTTACGGGTAGAAAAATTAACAGGTGAAATCGGCGACACAGTAGAGATTTCCGATGTTTTACTGGTTGCGGACGGAGATAATATCCGGGTCGGAACTCCTGCGGTTGAAGGCGCCAAGGTCGTCGCCAAAATCGTCGAGCAGGGCAAGGCGAAAAAAGTGCTTGTTTTCAAGAAAAAGAAACGCAAAGGATATCGAGTCCTGCGCGGTCATCGTCAGCTTTTCACCGCTTTGAGTATTCAGGAAATCATGTAGGGTGCCGCTCGGCGTCTTTGACATGCATTTCGACCATTAATTTTTTATTTATTTTATCCGGAGAGAATTCTCATGGCACATAAAAAGGCGGGCGGCAGTTCGAGAAACGGTCGCGATAGTGCGGGACAGCGGCGCGGAGTAAAGCGCTTCGGCGGACAAACCGTCACAGCGGGCAGCATTCTTGTTCGTCAGCTCGGCACCAAAATCCACCCAGGAACCAATGTCGGTTGCGGACGTGATTACACCCTGTTCGCGAAAGTTGACGGAGTGGTTACATTTGAAGACTTCGGTAAGAACCGTAAGCGGGTGTCTGTGTATCCGTCGTCTACGGAATCTTGTTCCTGTACCCAGGCACAACAGACGCAGGAACAATGCGGGGCGGATTGCTGATTGCGCTGCAGCGGAACAGCAGAAAGATAAACCCGGTGCCGATTTGGTGTCGGGTTTTTTTATTGGAACAGACGAACTGATCGGTTTTAAAACAACTCCCAGTCCTCCTTTCCTCTTTTTGGTGAAAAAACTTTGCCGAATATGACAAGAATCGCGTAGGCCTGAACAAATAACGTATAACTATACAATGGGTTTTGTCGACGAAGTAAAATTTTTCATAAAGGCCGGTGACGGCGGCAACGGCTGCGTCAGTTTCCGGCGGGAAAAATTTGTTCCCAAGGGAGGGCCGAACGGCGGTGACGGCGGCCGGGGCGGCTCTGTCTTTATTGAGGCTGATTCCCGAAAGCAGTCACTGATCGATTTTCGCTATCGTTCCCATTTCAAGGCGGACCGGGGCGGGAACGGCCAAGGCAGTGATAAACACGGCCGAGGCGGCAAGGACACCGCTATTTATGTCCCTCCCGGTTCCGTTATCAAAGACGCAGAGACAGGCCGGGTCCTCGCCGACCTCACCGAGCCCGGTCAACGATTCACCGCAGCGCACGGCGGCAGAGGGGGCTTCGGCAATGCCCGTTTTGCCACCTCGACAAACCGTGCTCCGCGCAAGGCGACTCCAGGCACTCCCGGTGAAGAATTCTGGCTGAAAATCGAACTCAAGCTTCTGGCTGATGTCGGTCTCATCGGCCTGCCCAATGCTGGTAAATCCACCCTGCTGTCCAGGCTGTCCGCCGCCAACCCCAAGGTTGCTCCATACCCCTTCACCACCCCTGACCCCGCAACTGGGTGTGCTCCATCTGGAATTCATGGCCCCCTGCATTATCGCGGATATTCCGGGCCTTATTGAAGGAGCCAGCGAGGGGGTCGGGCTCGGGCACCAATTCCTCCGCCATGTGGAACGAACAAGCATCCTGCTCCATGTTATCGACGCGGCAACCGAGGATGAGCAGCCCTTGCAGGATTATCAGGTTCTGGCTGCTGAACTCGCCGCCTATAATGAGGAGCTGCTGAACCGCACCCATCTGGTTGCTCTGAATAAGATAGACTGCATTGAGGAAGACAGGCTGGAGGAGCTCCGAGCCCTGTTCAAAAAGAACGGGATTGATGTTCTGGACTTTTCCGCCAAAGAAAATATCGGCATAGACAGGCTCAAGAACCTGC
>MTKS01000160.1 GCA_004028495.1 Candidatus Electrothrix marina | reverse complement strand
ATTTATTTTGTTAAGATAATTTTGGTCGGGTACTTACAAACGCTTCCAAACTTTAGAAGGATTAGGATTGAGTCCTGCTTCCTTCATAAAATCTGAGTATTTCTTAACTTCATTTTTAATTTTATAAGCTTCTTGATCTGTAATATGCCGCCCACCAGCATCAGGAATTACTTCGTTTTTCTTGATTATTTTTTGTGCAACGGTCAAATCTCTCCCGGCGACCATGTTGTCATTACCGTTTACTGCTACTGTCGGGGTAATGCTCCCTTGCACAGAATCCATTAACTCTGGTGCAACGAGGTGAGGATAATATTGTTTCCTGAGTTCTGGATATTGCTGGATTACCCTCTCAATATCTTTCCAGCTTAGAAACTGAACATCAAAAGGCTTGTCTTGTGATAACTTAGCGGTTTTATCTTGAATAGTTGTATACTTTTTGGTTGTTGTCGCCAATATAAAAAATTCAAAATTAAACGGTAATTCTTCTATTGCCTGCAAACTTTCATCAAGATCTTGAGCAAGCTCTTTTTTCAACATGTAATCTGTTCTTGACAGATCTTTCTTTTTACATTGTATAACTATTTTCTTTTCAGTTGAAAAAACGTCAATACCATGCTGTGTTGCACCTTTTGTTTTGTACAACTGAAATGATTGAGTGTTATATTTCGCATTGAATAAATCCAGAACGAATTCTTCAAATCGATATTCATCACTTATCACTTCATAATAATACATCTTTAGGGCTCCTGTGATCTTTGACTAGCAAAAAACTTCCCTACTGACATCCCAGACCAAACAGCCCCATCATCTTGCGACGACAGGGCTGTCTTGTACAAAGCAAAACTGCACCGTCAGCCCGATTTAAGCAGCTGGTTTCCATTCCTTAAGAAAGGCAGGAAGATGCCCGGCTTCACGAGGCCCGATGGTGATGGTCCAATCAGGCAGCTCTTCTTCCAGCTCACCCTTGATGGTGGCCAGATAGCCCGGAATGATCAGCTCACGATGTTTGACTTTATCCAAAATTCCAGACTTATTGACAAACATAGCGATCAGATCAGCACCGAATTTACCGGCGGCCCAAGCAGTCAACACGGACAAACCTTCAGTATCCTTGATCAGCAGCCAGCTGGGTACCTTGGAGCCTTCAATCTCACCGGACACAATAAAATAGGTGAGCGAGAAGTTACAGGTGATCAGTACCGGTGAATTCTCATCCGGTCCAGTGACCGGGTAGATGTCCTCAGCCACAACCATTGGCCGCTGCGGATCAGTAAAGATATTCAGCTGCTCAAGCAGAAGCGGGAACAGTATATCTCCCTGAAGATCGGAAAAGACGGTAATGCCTGCGTACTTGGCGATCAAAACAGAACCGATCATGGCCTCCATCATCAGATCATCACACATCTCGCAGGGAAAAGCGATGGTCGGAAAACCAAGGGCCTTGAATTTATCCTTAACCGCAGCGCGACGGGCCACGACATTATCCTCAAAGGCTCCCTTAAGGGTTCGGGCACCAGTGTCGATGACCATATCCTTGACCCCGGCAGCGATCAACTTATCCGCTGTCTCGACCAAATCGTCAAGGTTTTTACCCTTCACACCGATCGCACAGCCGGTATCTTGAGCAAGGCCAGCAAAAGCATCCGCGTTTTCGCCGGTGGCACCGTAAAGCAACGGCTTATTGTCACCACAGGCCTCGGCTCCAGCCTTGAGGTTCTCCACATTATCACTCATGAGAATGATAGCCTGCTGAGGAGCACCTTCCATAACCTTCTTGGCCATATCAGCCAGAGAAGCACCACCCTTATCCTTGATAGCGACCAAATTATTGCGCATCATCACCCCGACACGCTCGTACACAAAATCGTTGGCCCGCTTAATCTTGCCGTCAATGGAGGCGGCATCCTCGTCTGTCGCGATCAGGACTGCCAAACCGGTCTGGTTCTCAAACCGCTTTTCATGCCGGAATTGGCAGGTTTCACCGCCTGCGGTGAACTGCGCATCACCGGTGCCGATTTTGATGGTACGAATCGGAGGAGCTGAAGCCTCACCGATGGTAGCCTTTGCCTCATCACTTACATAAGGACATGCTTCTATTTCGGCCTGCCCGGCAGCCACTTTCATGGCAAAGGCGAGACAGGTAGGTATGTCACACTCGCCGCAATTCTTCTTGGGCAGCATCTTGAGTATCTGTATACCGGTTAACGCCATTATCTATCCTCCCATGCAGCAGCCGTTTTTCAATGGATTTGCCCGGCGGCTGTTCGTTTGTTCTCTGAGTACCTGTTATATCTTGGGCGCATCCGGCAGATCTGCCCACCGGATGCGGTGCTCTCTTCTCTGTCGCGAATCAGTACTGATTCAGCGCCGAATCAACCCATAGCTGTTTCCATTTCCAGAGCAGGATGACCTTTTTCCTTCAGGAAGGCAAGAATTTCTTCCTCTGTGGTGCCCTGCTCTTCTGTGGCGATCATGTCGTAGAGCTCCGGCATTCCCTCATGTTCACATAAGGCCTTGAGCTTCTCGCTGATCTCATCCTTGAGGATTTTCGGCATCCAGACCATTCGCTTAACGCCACCTTCAGCCTTAAACAGTTTTTTACTGGACATGTAATGCTTGGACACACCCATGAAACCCGGTGTCTGCATACCGCCGCCGGCCATACCGGCCAAGGTAGTGAACTTCATACCGGAAGGGGTCATACCCATGTAATCACGGTTAACCACCATGATTCCGTTACATTGCGGCAACATGGCTGCAATGGCCTCAAAGCAGCCGCAGGCGGTCATGGGATTATTCATCAAAGAATAGCAACTGACCTCGGGCACGGCTCCTCGGGATGCCTGGGCGACAAACTCATTGATACCGGTAAAATAGCCGTTATCTGGATCCGTACATTCGCCCTTATCAATGGGCTGGTTCGGACCGGTGGGATTGATCTGAAAAGAGGCCTTGCCGTCCAACCAGTTATAGGCGCCACACATACCGATACGCTCCGGTGTAATGACACAGACATGGCTGGGTGCAAAAGACTGGCACAGGGTACAGGAGTAGAAAACATCTTCGGTTTCATCAGTCATGGAACCGAGGCGCAGGTCACGCTCTTCATAAACCTGCTTGGCGATCTCCATAACCTCTTCCACCTTGTCCTGCACAGTGTAGATTTTCACCTGCACCTTGTCCAAAATTGCACCGAATTCCTGATGCAACTTACCGTGCAAAACTACACCGAGATGCTTGAAGGAAAAGCCTTTTTCCACGGCTCCCTTGCCGATACGAACCCACATGATATTTCGTTGACCGATATGCATGATGCCCTGGACATAGTTCATCAGATGATGAAACTGACGCTCCAGGATAGGCTCGAAATCCGACTGCATTTCGCGACCGGCAACCTCGACCAAGATACCGATAGGCAGATTCTGCCCTAATTCGATGTCGGAGATATCAGGCCCTTCCAGGGTCACCAGACCGTCTTCAATCTCGTCCATTTCCTTGGAGATCAAAACCTCCACGCCGGTGGTTCGACCACCACCGCATTCCATAAATAGATCGTCTTTCCGGATACGCTCACCCTCAAAGGCCGGGCCAAAGGACATGGGAATATCAATTTTGGCAACATTGACCTTCAGGCCGCGCACCTCAATGGCCTTCTGGACAATCTCGTCATGGGGCACATTGGAGACCACATGCTCGTAGGTACAGATACCTGTGGGCAGAATCTCAGGAATATCGTAGTCGGAGATTGTAGGAAAGCCCCAGTTGATCGCCCCGGCAGCATTGGCATACCACTCGTCGCTGACCTGCCCAAAGGGCATAACAAAGGCGTAGGTTCGATCTTTGTTGTAAATAAGGTTAGCTCTGGAATCACCCGGCTTCACACCGCCGAAGGCCATGGCCACACGACAGGCGAAACCTATGGAAAACACCACCGAGGTGTAGCGCTTGCCAAAGGGCACCAGACGGGTGTTCCAGCCGACCTGCACGCCGCTTTTCACCAGAAGGTCAGGCATATAATTCCCATCAGAATCAGTATGCATAAAGATATAAAGATTTTTCTCCTGCAATTCCAAGGCGATTTTTGAGGCGATCGCAGGATCTGCCGGCGAGCCGACAATGGCGGCAAAGCCCGGAGCGGTGCCGTCAACAAACTCGACGCCGCGTTTTCGGAAAATAACGTCGTCCGCTGCGCCCAGCCAGATATTATCTGCGGTGGGATCTTCGGTCTTGGTATAATAATCCGGTGAATTCAGGTAGTCGATCGCCTCGTACATTTCCTCGGCAAAATAAGTGGCCATTCCGGCATCCAAGGCAGGCGCCAGATAGGGCAACCAGATACCCTCGGAAACAACAGCCGGCAGGAGCTTGCGACATTCCTGAAAAATATCTTTCATATCACCGAGCTTTTCCACCTTGGCACCAAGCATGGAATAAATAATCGGCAGATAGTATGCAGTATTGGGAAAGGAAACTTCCTGTTCAGGGCCGTACTTCTTTAAGGCCTCCTCGTAGGACGCTTCAGCCATATCCACGATTTTTTGAGCACCGCGTATCGCTGCGGAACAGATGATTTTCGACATTGA
>MTKS01000159.1 GCA_004028495.1 Candidatus Electrothrix marina | reverse complement strand
CATCAATCCTGATTTTTCAACAATCTAAAAATCTCAAAGGAATCGGCTATGTCCTCAGCGGTCTGGGATTTCTGTTTCTCGGCATTCACCATATGAAAGAAGGTTTTGAAGCCTTCAAAGACGGTATTGATCTGGTTTCTTATGCCGTGCCGGGGATGAAAGGCCTGTTTATCTTTTCCGTTATCGGGATTTTTGCAACGGTAGTTATGCAGTCCAGTCATGCCACGCTGGTATTGATTATTACGGCACTGGCGGCCCGGCAGATAAGTTATGAAAATGCTTTAGCATTGGCCATCGGCGCGAATGTGGGTACAACAATTACGGCCATACTGGGTGCCATGAGTTCCAACGTGGCGGGCAGACGACTGGCAGGGGCCCATCTTATTTTTAATGTGATTACCGGCTTAATCGCCATTATTTTCATGAACCAGTTTATTGCGTCCGTTAACTTCGTGAGTAATAAGGTGGGCATTGCTGAAAACGATTTTACACTCAAACTGGCGGTATTTCATACCCTGTTTAACCTAGTCGGTATTGTAGTGATGCTGCCGTTTGTCGGCCGTCTGGTTACTTTTCTTGAGGGATTATTGCGCGGCAAGGTTAAAAAGATTTCCGAACCTTATTATTTAAGCGAAGCGGTGCTGGAGATGCCGGATGCAGCGATTGAAGCATTGCGCAAGGAAGCAGATCATTTGTTTAAAAATGCCGCTAATATTATTGCATTGACATTGAATATCAAGCCTGACGATATACGTTCAGAAGCCGATCTTACTCATATCGTTGATCGTAAAGACCGAATGGCCGCAACAGATATTGATGAATATTACGACTCCCACATTAAGCCTTTATACAACGCTATTGTCTCTTTTGTCAGTAAAATACGCATTGATGACGACTCGGATCAACATGCCCGTCTGTACGATTTACGTACAGCCTGCAGATATATTGTAGAGGCTGTCAAAGATATGAAACATTTACAGAAAAACTTGATCAGTTTCTCTATGTCAGACAATGTCACAATTAAACGCGAATATCGTTCTATTCGTTTCCAGATAGCCTCTCTTCTGAGAACGATTGAAAAAATCAGAACAGATGAAGATATTACATCATTATCCCTTGATGAGCTGAAGGTTGAAGTTGAACGTAATGATATTCTGGCCAGCGGCACCCTGGATCATCTTATTCGTGGTAATCTGATTACAGCCGACATGGCCACTTCACTGATAAATGACAGTGCTTATTTACGAGACGTTACAGATGATCTTACTGAAACGGCCCGCACACTATTTACACCGTACAATCCTGAATTAAAACAAATTGAAGACGATATGGCATTACTCAAAGATGAAATCGAAGCAATTCTTGAAGAAAAATAAACAGGGTTGCAGGTCAGCTGCCGGCTCTACGTGTGGAGATTATAATGGGTACTGAAAAATTACTTGACAAATTGACGAACTTACTGAATGCGAAACGACGCAAGCAGATAAAACAGCATGACAGTCTCAAAAAACTGCTGAAAAAATTAAAAAAACGTCAAGAAAAACACAAGAAACTGCTTGCTGCTAAAAAAGACCCTGAAGGTCGTAAACGTATCGAACGAACGTTAAAGGTTATTTATACGCAAAGAAAGAAAGGTATAAAGTTATATAAAGATATAACCGATGATCTTAAAGGTAAAAATAAATAACAAATCAACTATTTGTTATTATTTAGAAAAAAAATGGGAACAGAGTAAAATTAAGCCTTGTTTAATTTTACTCTGACCCTTTATATCCTCCAACCCGGCTTTTCGGTGATTCTGCCCATTTTGGCCCCTCCACCCAAATGGTCGTCGTCCTCTATCGAGTAAAATCAGCCCTCAAATGATGTTCCGAAACCGAAATAAATCCCCTTTATCTCCCCTTTTTTTCATTATTGTATTTTCTCCATATGAGTATAAAATATTATATGACATATAAAAAGCTGTACCTCGTGAGAAACGATGCAGTAAAAGAGGGGACGGCAAGAGTATCAAGCTTCTCAAGCCGAAAAACTCAAAGGAGGAGTTTCACAATGCCTGCATACAAACAAAAATTGATAATCCTGCAACGAGGTGATGACAGCCAACCTGGAACCGTTCGTTTCATACGCTTTTTCGGGACGTTGGAATCATTACCGAAAAAACTATCATCATCTCAATGCAGGACTGCCCAAAAATTACACGCCTTTGAAAGATCCATTAAAATAATAGAAGAATTATATGAGGATGCCTGAGAATAATCTTAAATCTCCCGAAGAGGGAATTTAAGCTACCAGCTTGGTGGATTTTCCTCTCTTGGCCATCCCCGCAGCCCGCAGCAGCCCAGCCGCCCATTCCGGGGTACCCGGCGCAAGGACATGGGTATACAGGGCCAGGACATTCTTCTTCAGCAGACCATCTCGTTTCCCCTGAAAACCGGTTCCCCGCTCCATCTGCAAGGCCAGATCCTCCGGTTTTCCATCCCAGCTCTCCACAACCGAGTAGCGAAACTCGTGCCCCTTTATTTCGGTTCCCACAGGGTAAAATGGATTTTCCTGATCAACCGTAAAAGTGGAATATCCATGCGCCTGCGGCTTGGCCGACATGCTGAAAGTCACCGGAAAGACCCCGGCAAGGGGATATTCCCGGCCTTCAAAAATAATTGATCGGCCAAGGAAGATCAGACCGCCGCATTCCGCATAAATGGGCAGGCCTTCATCTGCTGCCTGACGAACAGAATCACGAAAAGAGACATTATCGGCCAGCTGCCGGGCACTGGTTTCCGGGAACCCTCCCCCGATATACAGGGCATCCAGGTCATTCGGCAGGGTCTCAGCAGTCAGGGCATTAATCATAACCAGCTCTGCCCCGCCTTCCTGCAACGCCTCCAAATTCTCCTGATAATAAAACTGAAAGGCCGCATCACGGAGGACGCCGATTCGCACCGGCTCAATACTTTCAGCCAATTTCGCTGATCCAGCGTCTGTCGGGATCGGGCTGAAGCGTCGCTGTTCCATCAGCCCGATGATTCGCTCCAGATCAAAATGCTCCTCAGCAATGGCTGCCAGGCGATCCACAGCAACATCGGTTGCTGCTTCCCCGTATTCCTGATGTGGAGTCACCCCGAGATGGCGCATGGGAAAAATATCCGTCTTCATGCGCGGGACGATACCCACCACCGGGATGCCGGTGTATTTTTCCACCGACTCAGTGACAATCCGCTCATGACGCGGTGTGGCGATCTGGTTAAGAATAACCCCGGCAAGGCGGACCCGTTTATCCAGCTCCCGGCAACCGAGGACCAAGGCCGCGACGGTACGGGTGGTCTTACTGCAATTCACCACCAGCAACACCGGAAGATCTAACTGCACAGCCAGTTCGGCAGTGGAGAACCCTCCCTCTGCCGTCACCCCGTCATACAGGCCCCTGTTGCCCTCTATCAGAGCGTAATCAGCACCGGCAGCCTGTCGCTCAAAGGAACCAGCAAGAGCGGCATCGGACATGAGATAAGGGTCCAAATTATAGCAGGGGTGACCCGCTGCGGTGGTCATCCAGCCCGCATCAATATAATCCGGCCCTTTTTTAAAGGGAACCACCCGATGCCCGCTGCGTCGCAGGGCCGCTGCTAGGGCCACCGAGGCCACGGATTTCCCGGAACCGCCGCTCAGCCCGGCAATAACGATACATCCGGTTGCGACCTTCTCCAGTTGCATTTCCACCTTCACTACCTGTTCACCTTCTTGTTCATCTAACGCTGTCATGAAGAAAACCTGAGAGTAAAACCGACCTGTTGTAAATAACCGGCCTCCTGTTGGAGGCTGGCAAGCTGGAGGGGATGCCTGTCCAGCTCGCCCTCTGCAAATCGGATGGACAACCCCTCTTCTTCCGCAACGACCTCTTCAAGGATCGCTGTCTCGTCTTTGCGGGAACGATGCAACAGGGTTGCCAGTCGCAGCAGCACCGCAAGCCGCAAGACAGTTATCCGTTTTGCCGTAGGTATTTGCCTCAAGAGCCTTTTTGATATTTTCTTACGATGGCAACGCACCAGTACACTCATTCTCTCCTGCTCTTCAAAAGAGAACCCCGGCAGATCAGCATAATCCAGCAGGTAGGCCCCGTGTCTCTGGTAGCCGCTCAGTGAAACGGCAAGACCGATTTCATGGAGGCTGCCAGCCCAATGGAGGAGTTCAGCATCCTCGGGTTGGAGCTTCCAGGCCTCTTCGCAGGCGATAAACAGACGCCGGGCTGTCCCGGTCACCCGATCAGCATGGTTACGGCTGACCTGAAAACGCTGCTGTACGCTCTCAACGGTTTTCAGGCGAGTGTCCTCGCATCGGCTGCGGCCCAGGCGTTCATAGAGTAATCCCTCCCGCAAAGCCCCGTCAGAGACCTGCATATTCTCAAGCCGCAGGGCCTCAAAGGTGGCAATAAGGACTGCCAGCCCCCCGGCGATAACCGGCTTCCGTTCAGCCTTCAGACCGGGCAGATCCAGTTTATCCAGATGACCCGCCGCAATCATCCGCTCCCGTATGTCGTAGAGGCTGTCCAAGGTGATATGATACGGGCTGAGCTCCAAGGCCTGAACAATGCCCCCCACGGTCTTGATAGTGCCGGAGGCC
>MTKS01000158.1 GCA_004028495.1 Candidatus Electrothrix marina | reverse complement strand
CGCGTCGACCGTTTACCGCCTCTATCAGGCCTTCTTTAATAATCTCCAAGTTACTTCCCTGATCATCAAAACGATCCAGGACCGTCGGCTGAAACTGTTCTATGATATGACCGTCAGGGTCCCGCACTGTCTCAATCATTCCCGGCTGGTATAAGGTGCCGCCATTGGCAACTGTCGCGGTCATCAAGGCCAATTGAAGAGGGGTGACCAGGTTGAATCCCTGGCCGATGGCGATAGACAGGGTCTCGCCTTCCTGCCAGGCTCTCTTATACCTTTTCATCTTCCAATCCGAGGTCGGAATAAGCCCGCTTTTTTCATGCTCCATTTCCACCCCGGTTTTTCTCCCCAGGCCCAGTCTGGTTGCATAACCGGCGATTCTGTTCACCCCGAGCCGTTGCCCGACTTGATAGAAGTAGACATCACAGGATTCGGACATAGCGCGTTTCAGATTCACAGCCCCGTGGCCGGTCTTTTTCCAACAGCCATAGGTTCGATTACCGAAACGATAATGTCCGGGGCAATAGACAGAGCTGTCCGGGGTTATCACGCCTTCTGCCAGACCGGCTATTGCCGTGACTATTTTATAGGTTGAAGCAGGCGGGTACTGGCCCTGAACAATTTTATTGATCAGGGGGTGGTGCGGGTTGGTCAGCATTTCTTTCCAGTTTTTTACAGAGATACCGCCGAGGAATTTATCAAGCTCCAAAACAGGAGAGCTGGCCAGCATCAGGAGACGCCCGGTGTTGACTTCTATAGCGACCACGGCACCCGATTTATCATCTTTCATCATCAACTCTTCAGCAGCCTGCTGAAGATCAACATCAATGGTGAGCTGCACATCGTTTCCCGGCAGCGGTTCCAGGCCTTTCAGATTGCGCTGTTCAAAACCCAGAGCATTCACCTCCATGTAGTGACGACCCTTTTCGCCCCGGAGATCTTTTTCTCGTAATTTTTCAAGCCCCATCTTGCCGATCATATCGCCGGACCTATAGCCCTCAGAATCTGTTGAGGAAAGCTCTTTAGGATTTATTTCGCCGAGATAACCAATGATATGGGATGCCAGATTGCCGTAATGGTACACTCTTTGCGGAATAACTTCTATTTTGATGCCGGGAAGCTCCATTCTGTTATTTTCAATATAAGCGACCTGATCCCAACTGAGCTCTTCTGCAAGACGGATCGGTATATGGCCCGGCGTGCCGACCATTTTGCGTGTTCTGGCTAAGAGCTCGGATATTTCTATATCAAGAATTGCAGCTGTTTTTTTGATCAAGGCATCATCAACACGGTTTTTCTCTCGTACCCATACCACGTTGAACGAAGGGCGATTGGTGACAATCTCCCGTCCTTTTCGATCGAGAATATTGCCTCGGGGAGCTGCGATTTCAAGGTAACGCACCCGGTTGTTTTTTGCGAGTTTTGTATACTCTTCACCCTGTTGAATTTGGAGATACCAGAGTCTCGTGATAAGAATGACAAAAAAGAAGACGAGGACGACAGAGGAGTACATCGCCCGGCGACGATAAAAATCCAGCTCTCCGTCGTTAATATGGGTGATTCGAGGAGTACCGATATCGCGAGGCCATCCGCTGATATCCTGATCAGGTTGTCTCTTCCGGTTCTGCTTTCTGAGGTTTTTCATAACCGACTTAATCCTGGCGAAATTGATTGCCGGGCAGAGAACCGGTAAGACGTGCGGAAGAAATTTTCCCTCGGAGTCTCTTGTCAAGAAAGGTAAAGAAACGAAACAGGGGAAAGGAAAAAAGGTAGATCAAAAAAACTCGGACCAGGATAGGGAACCACTCCCAGCCTGCAACAGCCTGGGGCTGAAAAAAATCAAGGATCAGAAGGAGTACCCAATTGACAACAAGATAGCTGAGCGCAACCAAAGGGAGTTGATATAACGACTTACGGACCGGCATCTTATCGACCATGAATTTGAGCAAAAAATAGCCGAGATAACAAATCGTCGGGTACATACCGATAATCGTGCCGGAATAGACATCAAGAACCATGCTGATCGGCAAAAGCACCGCAATGCCTCGAAGAAAGGTAAAATTATAAGCCAGATAGCCGACAAGAATATAATATAAATCAGGAGATGCAATCCACAGAGGGGAAGGCATGAAAAACGTGGTCTGAAGAACGACCAGCAGGAGACCTGCGGCTATGAATGAAAAAGTCAGCATGTCAGCATATGTGGCCAAGGGCTTTAGGGATCCGGGGCTGGCAGGAGCTGCCGGAAAAGAAATCCGACAGGACAGAGACAGAAAAGGAGGGATTTGTCAGTTGAACATTTTTTTCTCTCGTTCAATAACCAACAAATTTTCCAAGGTTCTGAAATCGACAGCAGGAACCACTTCGATCTCAAGAAACATACCCCGTCTGTTTCTGGTAACTTTCGACACGATACCGACGGGAAGCCCGGTGGGAAACATGCCGCCGTATCCGGCTGTAACGACACGATCCCCTACAAAAACCTCAGCCGTTTTCAGGATATATTCCAAGCGATACAGATTTTTTCCGGTTCCTTTCAGAATACCCCGTATCCGCGAGTCCTGCAAGAGGACATCTATTGCGCTGGACGGTGCAATGGCAAGCAGTATTTTAGAGTAATCGCTTGATGAGGCGTAGATCTGGCCGACAATCCCTTCACCGGTGACAACGGGCATCCCCTTGCCTACCCCGTCACTGCTTCCCCGGTCGATAATAACACTTCGAAACCAAAGCGAAGGGTCTTTGCCGATAATCTGAGCAGTTATGGTCGGCTGGTTGGAAGATTCCTTAAAATCAAGCAGTTTTCTCAAGCGGGCATTGAGAGCCACTGCGCCTCGGTTGGCGTAGGCTGTTGACCGGCACTCCTGCAGCTCCTTCCACAGTCGCTCTTTTTCTTCACGAACCGTGAGCAGGTCAATGTATTTTTTTTTCACAGAATGGACTGAATCGCTTATTTTTGCCACCGCCTTTTGCAGAGGACCGGCTCCCTCAAAGATCACTTTATGGACCGGTCCGAACTGCTGATCACCCAGGACAATAATGAGAAGAATCAGAACAAAGGTGATAACTGTACCGATGAACAGAACAAAACGAAATGTTTTGATACTGCCCTTGCCTTGCCTTCGGCTATTTTTTTTCATCTGAGGGGAGATAAATCAACGAAAGGAAACGCAGCCCGGAGAGAGAGCCCGACATCACGATTAATCTATAGCTATTTCCTTTAAAATATCAAAGTTGTCAAGAGCTCTCCCGGAACCGAGCACGACAGAAGACAACGGATCGTCGGCTACAATAATAGGCATGCCGGTTTCATTGGTCAGGAGTTTGTCGAGATTCTTCAACAAGGCTCCGCCGCCGGTCAGGACAATGCCCTGATCAACGATGTCCGCTGATAATTCCGGCGGGGTAACTTCAAGGGCCAGACGTACCGCATCGACGATCACATCAACCTGTTCAGCTATGGCCGACTGAATTTCTTCAGAGGTGATGGTGATAGTTTTCGGCACGCCCGAAACCAGATCCCGCCCTTTAATTTCCATAGTTTCATACGGCTCTACCGGCAGGACATTGCCGATGGTGGTTTTGATCGTCTCGGCTGTTCGCTCGCCGATGGCAAGATTATGTTTGCGCTTGATATATTGCAGAATAGAGGCATCCATCTTATCCCCGGCAACCCGAACCGATTTTGCATAAACAATACCGGCCAGGGAGATAACCGCCACTTCCGTGGTACCGCCGCCGACATCTATAATCATGTTGGCTGTGGGCTCGGTAATGGGCAGGTCCGCTCCTATGGCGGCGGCCATAGGTTCTTCAATCAGGTAGACTTCACGGGCGCCTGCGGATTCGGCGGATTCGCGCACAGCCCGTTTCTCAACCTGGGTGATGCCTGACGGGACGGAAATAATAATCCGAGGATGAACCAAGGTGCGACGATTATGCACCTTATTGATAAAATAGCGCAACATGGCCTCGGTCACTTCAAAATCGGCAATTACGCCGTCTTTCATGGGCCGGATCGCGGCAATATTACCCGGTGTTTTGCCGAGCATCTCCTTGGCCTCGCTGCCCACCGCAAGCACCTTGGCACCGCGAGAATCCTGGCGTACAGCCACAACTGAGGGTTCTCTCAGGACGATTCCCTTGCCCTTGACATACAGCACCGTGTTCGCAGTGCCCAGGTCAATAGCAAGGTCGTTGGACATCCAGCCAAAAAGAAAATTAAACGGAGAAAACATCCGATATCACCTTTACAAAATTCGTTTTTAATACACTGCCGAGTCTACAGGTCAATAAAGACACAGGACGAGAAAAACGTACTGTTTCCACAGAGGAGCATCCCCTGCTCCGCCCTTGTCCGAGCCATATATGAAGGTTATGCTACCAGTTAAGGCGGGGATTAGCAATCTTATTAGATCTGTTACTTGGAAAAAAATAAAAAAACATCTTCTGCTGATTTCGGACAATGTTCTCCTTGACAGGATGGCATTGAGCATGGTAAAAGCTGCTGTCAGAAAAGTAAGGGGCTATAGCTCAGCTGGGAGAGCGCTTGAATGGCATTCAAGAGGTCAGCGGTTCGATCCCGCTTAGCTCCACCAAGATATATATCAAGGGGTTACGATGATTCATCGTAACCCCTTTTTTTTGTGTGCCGGGGGAACTATAGGGGAATT
>MTKS01000157.1 GCA_004028495.1 Candidatus Electrothrix marina | reverse complement strand
GCCCAGGCCGCTGCTGCGCCTGTCAGGCGAGATCCTGAAACGGTCCGCCGAACGCACGAACCAGGGATTGCCGTCCCAGCCGCCACCGCGAATCACGCGGTCCGAGCCTGACGAAGGACCAATCGAATTTTTCACCACTCCCTGCTTATGACATGCAGCATAGTATTCGTCATCGTACCAATCCTGACACCATTCCCAGACATTGCCATGCATATCGTACAGCCCCCAGGCATTGGCCTTTTTTTCCCCCACCGGATGCGTTCTATTTTTGGAATTTTTATCGTACCAAGCATACTCGCCCAGCGACTTCTCATCGTCTCCGAAACACCAAGCTGATTCGCTGCCTGCTCGACAGGCATATTCCCATTCCGCCTCCGTAGGCAGACGATAGGTCTGACCGGTTTCCCTACTTAACCACTCACAGTAATCAACCGCATCCTGCCAGCCAACATTAATCACCGGTCGATACCCCCTACCCCACCCTTGATCATTCGGCTTTTCCCGACCCGTGGCCTCACAAAAGGCATCATACTCGACAAAAGTAACCGGGTATCGACCAATAGCAAAAGTGTCCAAATTCACTTCATGTACCGGTCGTTCATCTTCAGAACCTGTCCCTTGAATATCTCCCATCTGAAAACGTCCGCCCGACAGCAGCACCATTTCCGGCCCTGTTGTATGGTCATTACTGAGGTGATCCCGAAAAAAAGGCTGTCCATACGATTCAATATATCCAGACCAATTAAATCCGGCTAAATCAAGCTGCCGTCCGGTCAATCGAAAATAATTCGCAAGTACGAGAAACCGCACCAGCTGATCCGTAGCCCGCAACGGCTCCTGGCCAACCAGTTGCTCGTTCACCACGCCCCAAGCCAGTAAAAATTCCTGAATCGTATAATGACTGAAGCGAAAGGCCCGGTCGGAATTACGGTTGAGCAACGAACGCCCGCCCAGCTCAAACTTCTCCAGCCACCCAATATTTGCATCCTCTTGGATCAGCTGCTGCAAGGCATCCTCATCAATAACCCGTGTACCCTGTCGCTGCATCTCTTCGGCAACCAACAGGCAGGCATGGAACAATGCATCACGGGAAGGGATACTGCACCCAGCACCATGCTGATCCAGGAATTTACGCACCTCGCGATCAAGCCATTGCTCAATAAGGGCCTCGTAGACCGTATAGGCATTCCAATCCTGCTGGCAGTCTACCGCAAGGAGCTTGTCAATATGTTGCAGCAACATAGGCCGCATGCGCAAGTCCTGCATATGCTCCAGCAGGCAGGTTGCCTTTTTCCGCTCTTTTTTAATCCGCCCTATCTGAAAACAAGGCCAATGATACCAGCGCAGGGGCAATTTTCGCTGAATAAACTCCTGCACCTGCTCATCCGTAAACGGCGAGAGATAAAGCACCGGGCAATGATAGCCAGCCAGCACCTTGATCTCCGGGCGTCCAAGCCTATCCGACTCCATCTCCGGGAAGAACTGGGTTCGACTGGAAATGATCACCCGACGAAAATCCTCACTGGCCTGCAACAACTCCAGCAGACGCTCCCGAATCCGTTTCCAGGCCTGGGGATCTTCATCCAAAGCATCCAGCAGCAACACGGTTTCTCCCTTATTCGGCAGGTCGCGCACCCGCTCCAAGGTATCCTCGCCCAGCTTGAACAGCGCACAGTTCATCCTTGTCGGCCAAAAACCAGTCAGGTGCGTAAGCTTGAGCATCAGCAGCAGAGAGGTCTTGCCCATCCCAGCATCGGAGAGAATGAACATCTGGTGGCGACCGTCTTTTTCCAACGGGAGATTGCCGCGAAAGAATCCGTTGATCCGCTCAAAGGCAGGCTGCTGAGCCGCTGAGATCAGGTCATCCTGATGGGCATCCGCCGGATTACGATCCTGGAAATACGGTTCTATATACAGGCCCCGGAGCTGCTCTGGATCAACAAACTCGTCCCGCAGGCGATCAAGTTCCTTTTTCCGCTCCCCGGTTATCCGCCCAAGCTGCTTCCACAAAGGCTTTATCCAGGATGATTTGACAAAGGTTAATAGCTCCGGCCCCATTCTTTTCCTCCTGTAATTATTTTCAACACCCTGAAAGGGCTATATATATCAGTAAAGGGTAACACCCTGGGCAACCCTGCAAAATATCTCTTGTAGGGTAAATGGAACAACGGTATCATATTATTACGTGAGTGGCGATAATCATCACATATTTTGACAAATTATCATCTCTCGTTTTTTGCATTTAACCCGCTCGGCAATCCACAGAGAGGCACATCATAAAAACACTTTACTTAGAAATAGATAACAGTTTGTATAAAATAATACTCTCAATGCTCAGGGGGTTACCAAGAAATAAAATAAAAATCATAGAAGAGAAGAGCCAACCTCAGCCTGCTGATATAATGCAGTATGCCGGTCAGATCGAATGGCCTGTGGACGGCGTTGAATATCAGAGAACAATCCGGGATTGATTCCCGACCAAACGCCTCTCCCTCTCCTTATCCCAACAAATAACTTCATGGATAGCAACTTCATAGAACAGGCCCGCCAACTCCTCGGCACCTCAGATAATGCAGGCAACGACTGGCCGCAGGATAAAATACGCGCCACCCCTCTAACCCCGGACGGCTCCCTCCGCCGTTTCTGTCGGATTGAACATAAAGACGGGAGAAAGGCTGTGGCTATTGCCCCGCCCCCTGATGATACTGCCGGGTTACAAGAGGCCATTTCCGGCTGGCATATCGGTCGCCATCTCTTTGCCACTGGCGCACCGGTCCCGGAACTGTACGGCTTTGAGGAACAGAGCGGCCTGCTGGTCTGCGAGGATCTGGGAGACCAACGGCTGCATGATCTGGTACAGGAAAAGGAGATTGACTCGGAACAGGTTATCCGACTGTACCGGCAAACCGTAAGCGAATTAGCAAAAATGCAGGTACGAGGCTGCCAAGGCTTCAAACCGGACTGGTGCTGGGATACACCAAGGTACGACCGCGCTCTGATGCTGGAACGGGAATCAGGTTATTTTCTCCGAGCCCTGTGCCGCGATTTTCTTCAGCTGGAGATTGACGAAGAAAAAATAACGCAGGATTTTCATGAGCTGGCGGACAGGGCCTCCCAGGCAGACGCCACCTTCTTTCTTCACCGGGATTTCCAAAGCCGCAACATCATGATCCAGCAGGACCGGGTCCGCTTTATCGACTATCAGGCAGGACGCCCAGGCCCTTTGGCCTACGACCTTGCCTCCCTGCTCATCGATCCCTATGCCGCCCTGCCCGCACCGATTCAGGATGAGCTGCTGGAGCACTATCTCGACACCCTGACAGCTCTGCTCCCCTACGACCGCACACAATTCCAGCAGGAATATATCCTCCTGGCCCTGCAACGCAATCTCCAAATCCTGGGAGCCTTTGCCTTTCTCAGTCAGCAACGGGGCAAACCCTTTTTCCGGCAATACCTCACCCCTGCCCTGCACAGCCTGCAAGCCCTGCTTGCCAAAACAGCCACAGCGGAGTACCGTTACCTCAAATCACTCAGCCGCCGATGTGCGGATAAACTGGAAAAACAACCATTAAGCTGAATCAATCTCATTCAACACCTCGCCATGAACAAACATTTTTATCGCATTATCGCCTGCTCTGTCTTCTTTTTTTCACCCATTGTTCAGGGGCATGCCCAGAACAGCCTTTCACCTGCGGAACAGAAACGGCAGGAGATGATGGAAACAACTATGCTCAAGGAAACGGCGGACAATCTCCGTCAGAATACTGCGTTGAGCGAAGAGGAAAAAGGATATATGTTCCGCTTTAAGATGCGGAAGATGATGCAGGAAAGAATGCGTCAATCCGGCGAATCAATCTGGGGATGGGAACCCACGGAATGGCAGAAGACCTTGCCGAATATCCGGGTGCAGGACGGGGGCGCAATTCAGGAGTACAGCTTTACCGATCTCATTAATGCGGACGGTTATCTCTGCCCCGGTTCTGCACGGGCCTATAAGGCGCTTGAGGTTGCCTTGCCTCTGCTCTACAAGGGGACTACACCGGTAAAGGGCGATTTTAAAATCACCCACGGTGCCGCGCTCTGTACTTCCTTGGTCTACGATTACTTTATGCAGGGCTACACGGACAAGGAACACCTTGAGCTGGACATGGGTATCAAAAAAAAGCTTATCACTATCGAGTGCCTATCCACCGGTAAAAAAGTGACAGTCGTCTTCCCGCCCTCAACAATCCGGGGGCATGATTCGGCAGCAGCCGAGGCAGGTGACGTTATTCTGCATGCCAAGGAAGGAGAGGGAATGACAATTCATGTTGAAAAGGGATAA
This sequence comes from Candidatus Electrothrix marina, assembly GCA_004028495.1. GTDB lineage: Bacteria > Desulfobacterota > Desulfobulbia > Desulfobulbales > Desulfobulbaceae > Electrothrix > Electrothrix marina. The sequence goes on along the minus strand of MTKS01000157.1, from coordinate 357 downwards.
GCAAGGATCGGTCCGGCACCCTTCTTGAGCCGCCCCCCTCGCCAGCATCCTTCTTCCCACTTCCGCTCCTCCCAAAGCGGGCAGCGGTTGCGTATACACTCATGGTTCTGCTCGTATTGGCTGCAATGGAGTGCTGTTTCCGCCGGAAGGGCAATCCCGAAAAACTCCTCCGAGAGCCGGGAGGCATGGGTCAGGGCCAGCCAGGAATCGCGTTGACAGCACCGCCCCGCGTTCATTTTGGCAATCTCGGTCAAAATTTCAGCGGTAAAGGCCAAGGAATGCTGACGCTCATCGGCTTTCAATGGGGTTGCCTCCAGAATTAAAGAGGCGGCAATGCCCGCACCGACAGCAGCGCCG
>MTKS01000156.1 GCA_004028495.1 Candidatus Electrothrix marina | reverse complement strand
AACGCCATCAGTATATTCTTGTTTTCACGGAAGTACAACCGTTGTGATGGGATACGGATGTGAGTGGTTGCGAGGGTAACAGTTGCGATTGTTTTGAGTATTGGAGGAGGTGACAAACGATTTGATTAATCGGGCTCTGACACCAATTATTCCGAGGTGGTCAGGGACACAGGAAATCTCCGTTTTCTTCTTGACTTTACTTGTCATAAATGACCCAAAATTACTCTGCTAGACTTACAGGTGTTACTGCGAACGTACGTCCCCTGTTTCCCATTTCTTCAGTTGGCATAACAGTTTCATCGGGCTTGTATTGTTAATAAATCAGACAAATAAGTAATATTGCACTCAAGGTCAACTAATTTAATGTATACAGCTTCAGGGGGCATTTCTCCTAAACGAGTTGCGAACCAAAACGAATCAAGATCCTCCAAGCCTAAAAAACCATAAACATGGCTGTCATGATTGTCATAAATAGTAAGTGTGGTTCTACCGTTCAAGGAATCAGGGAGCCGGTCAAACATTTCATCAGGAAATATGCCGTGGTTTGCAACAGCAAGATTGTAACGTATATAACTGTTTTCATTAACCGTATACTGTTCTGTTCCTGTTTGAGCAATAACCGGCATTGAAAGATTCGGAAAACATTTTTTCTTGTTGCTTCCAGCTAATATAGCTGGCAAAAAACTAATCCAAGGAGAGCGATAGTCGTCTTGCTCTTTTCTTTCTGCAAAAAAACTTTCAAGGCCATTGGCCGCTATGGCAGATACAGCATAACTATTGACCGGAAGATCGTTGGTGCTGTCCCAAGGTTCGTCGGTATCATAACGAAGAGTATTGCCGTCAAAGCTCATGAATTCAGTGTAAAACGATTCGTTGGCAAGAGAGTGATAGACCACATATTCCGTGATGTCAGGGCTTGGCGATGCTTTCCATTTTAAACGTGTGCATTGTCCCGATGGGCATGAGTAGGCTTCTGCCTCCAGCTCAAGAGGCGCGGCCACCGGGGGCTCTATAGTGATCGAATTGCTATCTTCAGGATTGTAGGTAATGATAGCGGTCTGCGCAACGTCAGGACGAAATCCTCTATACGTTGATCCTGTCGATTCGCCGGTACTATTGACTGCTGAAACATTCAGTGTAAAATTGCTGTCACTGAATCCATAATAGGTAAGTTGGTATGGGCCAGCCTCGGGGTTTTGAATGACTATTGAGGCAGCGACATCATTGGCTGTAATCTCAGCCTCTGGAATTTCGTTGACCACTTCATTTGTATCCGGAGTAGTGCCGCTTTTCCTCCCATAACCGTCTGTCACCAGTAGGCGCATTTCTCCGAGTACCCAAAAAGCAAGCATGGGTGGATTATCGCTTTGCTGCGCCACGGCTTCCATATTCGCTGATGAGATCAAGTTAGATTGGGCTGTTCCTGCATCTGTTCCGTCGAGAAAATTGACCACTTCTTCGCGAAAGTCAGTCATTATTCTAGCATGCTTAACAGTACTTACTGTGCTCTCCTGATCAGCCCATCCCATCGTTGCAGGATAGCTTGCGCTCTCCAAAGGTACAGTCCCATCTCCGGGGCCTTTGTCGTTGAACGTGTTTGTTGCGGAGTCCTTATCACTCTTACAATCCAACGAGAATGCATCAATGGGTTTTCCGTCCGGATAAAGAGTGCCATAGGGCTCTTGAACACTAATACTGACCAAGGTGGATTCCGGGTCAAGAAGGTTCCCGACAAAAACTCTTGTTCGTACAAGGTTGTTGTCAGAAGAAGAAAACACACTCTCGGGCTTCTCAAACACTTCAGTTCCTTCATTAAGGGCTTTTAACCAAGTGTTTACATAACCATCTGTCATCACAGGTGTAGGCGACCCATATTTGTTGAGAATGTTTTTTGTAGACATAAGTTGCAATATTCCAGGTCCCTTGTCGTGCAAAAAATCTCTAATGACTGGCGCATTGCATGATTGTGAATCCCAATGAGATTTTCCATAAGTAGATTCCCACAATTCTTTGATAGTTTTTTCGTAAAAATCATCTCCAATAACTTTTTCGCTTGTTCTAGTGTCCCCACCCTGCCAGAGGTAATAAGGATTGGCCGATCCCAGATGGGGGGTAGCGACTGTTGCAAGTTTTCTCACATCCCCTCTATAGAGAGAACTCTGGATATACGAGCGAGCAAGCAACCCCCCCATACTATGAGCGACAATATCAACCTTACCGTCCGTAGAATACTGTAGTGCTGTGTCAATTGCCGGGATCAGGAATTCCCGTACACTTTTCTCCATACTCTCTTTATTTTCACTTCTCCAATCCCATGGGCATGGAATAACGGTATGACCTGCCGCCTCAATCCTAGTTTGCATTTGGTTAAAACCAGTATGAGTTGGCCAGTGAATTTGCAAATTTTTATCGGGATAATTACCTTTAAGATACGGTGGCTTTTGAAAAAATGCAGTGCCGATATGAGTCGAACCCATTATACCGGGGATTAAGATGACAGGAGTTTTTGTCCCTGGTTTTGGAAATTTAAACCAATGTCCATAAACACCACCACGTTGGTTAACATGAATTGGGCTAAGCGTAAGTTTGTAGCTATCTTTTTGAAGCTCTAATGAATAGCTACCGCATGGGATCGGACCTGTACCTGTTGTAGTGTCGGCAGATAGGTAAATGTAATTGGCTCTTGAAGTATTTGTCACCTTATCTACTATGATACCCTGAGCATCATACAAAGTTATAGTTACTCCGAGTGCATTGTGTCGGACATAAAACAAATCTGGATGACAGTTTTCAGTATTAGTAGTATCAAAAAAGTTACTTTCTCCAGAGCGTCCTGATTTATGTACCGTAAGCTTCTTGTTTTTTCCTTCGCCCAAAACCTTGACACAACTTTCAGTGGCAACACCATTATAAAATCGTATAGTATTTGGGCTAAACTGACCATAGTTTAAGTCCAGAGTTGCATCACCTGAAAATGTGTTATCCTGTATGCCAAATGCATTAAACGCTTGAATACGGACAGGAAAACACGAATCAGTATCAACCGGTCCAATAATATAATCAATTACTAACCTGCCCACTTCGCCAAAGGGTTTGTCAAATTCGGCAGTAACCTCCTTGTTTGCATCAAGGGTGACTTTGCATATTCGCTCGGAACCGGAACAGGCACCACCCCACTCTATAAAATCTGAGCCCGGTTCAGCATCAGCCAGAAGTGTAACCTCCTCTCCTTCATAGTACGTTTGACTACAATTACCCGTGCAATCTACACCGGGTGGATTGAAGGTAACCGTTCCCGAGCCTCTACCTTGTAAAGCTACCTGTAATTCATACTGAGGATTACTCGGCCCGGCAACACGAACACAGCGGACATATTCCGTAGCTTCTTTGTGAGCATAACTATTTAATCCTCCTACAAAGTCGACAATGTAAGCATATTCGGCAGTATATGGGTTATCCGTTGATGTCCAATAGAAAGACGCCTGACAATCAAATACCGGATCTATTGCCTGTTCACCCGCGCCTGATAAGTCTACAAGTGATCTCAATTCACTGAAGGTAGGTAATTTCCAGGTATCGCCTCCTGATGTGGGTAATGCTGCACAGTAATCCAACGCCTGCTGCCAAGTTTTCTTAATTCCATCATCTGACTTTTGCCATTCGAGACCGGTACCGGTATCTGTAACCGTATTACCATTATCTTTGTAAGGGCCAGTCGCTAATGCCGATGATGCTTGGATTAAAGAAAAAATAATCAGAACCGTATATCGCCAAATTATATTGTTCATTTTTTTGATTTTTGCCAAAAATATAAATTTAGCCAGGAATTACAAAAAAGCTGGCCGAGAAAAATCAATGTGAGAAACAAAAAACAAGCTCACCATGCGGTGTCGCTCTATTTCAAATTGATTTCATCAACGCCTTGACAAGGCTGCAAGTAAGCCTCCGCAGGGGCAAAATCTTATAAAGGACATTTATCCATCTACCATCAATAAAGATTCATGTCAACAAAACAAAAAGTTAAGAAGTGCCCCCGCTAAAATCTGTGAGCCTCCAGCCCCAGGAAAAGACGGGGGTAAATAGGGGACGAACTACTCCAGGTTGATCCAGGAGCCATCCTGCGTCACCTGGAACTAACAGCCGGGCGCGTCATTCCTGGTCGTACCCTAGTTTTTTTGATGAAATACAGGTGTATTGGTGTCTTCAGGAGCCGGAAAGGCTTGAATGAAACCATCGGTGTCGACAAAATTTCCGGGAAAGCGGATCGGAAGATTGTGTAGCGGGGCATCTGGAAAAGAGCCAGATTTAAAAGTCATCTTGCAAAAGGCAGCAGCAGGTTGTATAGATAATGTATGGTGTATGTAACTACAAACACAGCGAGGTGAATTATGGAAAAAACAGCGACAATTCAAGCACGGATCAATCCCGAGGTCAAACGGGAAGCCCAAAAAATACTGAGTCAGCTTCACATGACAATGTCTGAAGCAATTGCTCTGTATCTCAATCAGATCACGCTTCATAAAGGTATTCCTTTTGAAATCAAGATCCCGAATGAGGTGACACAAAAAACACTCAAGGATTCCGAGGCCGGGAAGAATCTTCATCGGACGGATACGGTTGCTGACCTCTTTGAGGAGTTAAATTGCTAACGATTTACTATACAACCCGTTTTAAGAGGGATTTTAAACGGATTAAAAAAA
>MTKS01000155.1 GCA_004028495.1 Candidatus Electrothrix marina | reverse complement strand
TTTGCGCGGTTCATTATCCCGGGCAAAACGACTGAACACCCAAGTCGCTTTGCTCTATCTTGATTTGGATAATTTTAAAACAATCAATGACAGTTTGGGACATCTTGCCGGTGACCGGGTTTTGCAGATGGTTGCGGATTGTTTGCGGGACTGTCTGCGTCTGGAGGATGTGGTTGCACGCATCGGCGGAGATGAGTTTTCAGCCATCCTTGATGATGTTGATTCAATAGATGATGCGGTTGCGACTGCGGAACGTATTATAGCCTCTCTGGGTGATGTTGATTGCTCCGTCGGAGGCGAACGCATTCAGACCAGTATCGGTATCGCCTTCTATCCGGATCACGGTACTGATGCGGAAGAACTCTTGCACCGTGCGGACAATGCTATGTATACCGCGAAACGGATGGGGAAAGGACGTTGTTTTCTCGCCGGAACGAGTTCCGACGACGAAGAATCCACAGGAAAATGATTTTATCGAGTTCATGTTTGTTTGCAGAAAAGGAACAGGCGGCTTAGGGGAAATCAGGGGAAATGTTCTTCATTATCATCGTTCATTCGATGGTTTGTTGAAGCGGAAACCTTGAGCAAGCCTCTGGCCGACGCGATGTCTACTGAATGAGGAGGAGAAGAGCATGGCTACATCGGAGGAAAAGCACAACTGTTTTCTACTGAATTTTTTTAAAGGATCTGCTGATTCGTCTTCAGTGCCGGGATCGGATGCAGAGACCGAGCCGACGGTATCAGCGGGATCGGAGCAAGCAGGCTCAGACCAAGGGCGGACAGAAAACATCACAGATACTGCTCCTGATGTTGATGCTGTTCGCGATACAGCCGGTGAAGCCGGTGATCTGCAAACGGATGAAGACCAGATCAATGCGGGGCTGGAGGAATTTCAAGCGGATCCGGTCGCGTTTATGGGCAAGCTGCCTGTCAAGTATGATGAGCGGGGGGAGCGGATCAGTTCGGAGGCGTCGGCATCGCTTTTTGACGATGAGGCGGTCAATGAGAAGATCTTTGTTGATGCCCGTGATGAGAAACGGCAGGAGATAACCGAGCTGGATACCGTTGCTGCGGGGCGGGCCGCATTTGCGGAAAATGATCAGGCGGACGGCTTTGTCGATACCTTTCCGTACTCGGGATTACGGGGAATGGAAGATAACAGGCTGATGAACGCTCGCTTGGAAGAGCAGCCCTGGTCTGATGATTATTGGGCCATTTATCTGGGAATGTTAGGGCATCGCTATGCGGATTCCCGTTTTCCTGGAACCTGGGATTGGAAGGCCAACTTTGATTATATCCAGAATAATCCTGCCTTGCAGATTGTGGCAAGCGGCGACAGTGATGCCGTGCATCGGCTCTCCCCTTCGGAGAAATATGATATTCTGGTCGGCGATAAAAATATGACGCTGACCGGGAAGATGTGGAATGAGGGAGAAAAATACTACACCCGTAACGGTAAGGTGGAGCCGTGGATGGGACTTTGTCACGGCTGGGCCCCGGCTGCCTATATGCTCCCCCGACCGACCGCCTCCGCAACAGTTCTGGCAGCGGACGGCAAAACATTTATTACCTTTTATCCCTCTGATATTAAGGCACTGGCTACCTTGCTCTGGGCAAAGGTCAAAACAGCATCGCGATTTATCGGCGGGCGTTGTAATGAAAAGAATCCGGCAGTCGACCCGCAGACCGGGCGAATTTTGTCTGGAAAATGCTTTGATACCAATCCCGGTACCTGGCATCTTGCTGTGGTTAACCAGATAGGGGCTTCTCATCGGAGCATGGTGCTTGACGCCACCTATGATTATGAAGTTTGGAACCAGCCTGTTGTCGGGTATAAGTACAGACACTTCAATCCGCAAAAGATGCGTTATGCCCGTTCTCTGGCCGAGGCCTCTGTGCTGAAAACAAGCTTTGATAACGATAGATTCAGGAAATATCGGGACGGGGAAACCGATACCGTCGTGGGGATTGCCATGGACATCTCCTATATCGTGGAGACGCGTCCCGACCACCGCTTAACAGACAGTTCCAAGGACGATAGAGTACAGACGGTTCGTTATTATTACGATTTGGAACTTGATGCTCTCGGTAATATTATCGGCGGCGAATGGTATCAGAATGCGCACCCGGATTTCCTCTGGACCCCTGAAAAAGGGAGCAGAGCTGTTTCTTACTGGGAAAAACGCTATGGGATATCAGGCTCCTGGAAGAGTGAAGAGCCGCTTTCTAAGGAATGGTGCCAGATTGCGGCGACGACATCAGGATACCAGAAGGCGCCTTTGGCCGTCATCGTGGAACAGCTGATCAGATTCTCCAACTCCTGAGTTGATTGTCTGAATTGATTTCCTGAACTGATCGCATGTCCGGCAGGAAAGCACAGGAAAGTGCTGGGAAGGTTTTGTTATGCTCTTTCATCATAGGTGTCTGCAAAGTCTGCAAAGAAGAATAAGGATGAAGAATGAACACCATGCCATCGTTATCGGGATCAACAGCTACCCGGTGAGCGGTTTACCTGCACTGGAAGGGCCGGTGAATGATGCTGAGGACTTTTCTGCTTGGTTGCGTGATCCACAGGGCGGCAATGTCCCGGAAGAGCGTATTCAGCGTATCTTGTCCACGGATTTTGAGAAAGATACGGCCTTGCCCTTCCCGAATCAGGTTGAAGCTTTATTTGAACCCTTTATCACCAAGGGGGTGCAGGGACGGTGCGGCGAGCGGCTTTATATTTTTGTTGCCGGACATGGTTTCGGTGATCCCGGTGATATGGGAACCACAGCACTCTATGCCGGCAATGCGCAGAAGATGTTTCCCTGGCATGTGGCGATCACCGATTATGTGGATTGGCTAAGGCGCCATGCGGTCTTTGATGAAATCGTCTTGCTGATGGACTGCTGCCGCACCATAAACTCCTACCACGAGGTGAAAGAACCGCAGTATCCCACGACAAAGGGACGAACCGGGGCGGATCAGGTTCGCTGCTTTTTCGCTTTTGCTGTGGGAAGGGGGCGAGTGGCTCGGGAAAGGCGTTTTGAAGATGGCAGAGATTCAGGCATTTTCACCAGAACATTTCTGCATGCCTTACAAACAGCTCGACCAAGGCAGGGCAGGGTGACCGGGCAGCAGGTTAAGGATCAGATTCACAACAGTATTGATACCTTTGCCGGTGATGCCCGTATCGAACCGCCTGAGATCAGGTTGGATTCTTCACAGGATATCACCTTTCTGTATCGTAAATCAGCGCAGGCTGTTCCTGTCAGTGTGGTTCTTCAATCCTATAAGGGTGCTGAAACTTTGGTGCTTTCTGATGGGAATTTTCAGAAAATCAGGGAGGAAAAGGTGAACGCTTCAACTCTGACCCTGGAACTGGAGCCCGGACTCTATAAGATTGCGGTGAAAAATACAGACCGCCAGCAAATATTCGAGGTGCCGAACCATGCAGGAATTATCGTCTGAGAAGCAGGTCAGGCTCACTGTTCGAGCGCATGACCGTTTGAGTGAGATTTTTTTAGTCAACAGCCTGTTTCAGAAGATAGCTGCCGATGTCGGACAACTTGAGGCCTCGGTCACGCCGGGTATCTATAAAGCCCGGTTCCGCATCGGGCAAAAGCAGGTTGATCAGCTGATTGAGGTGAGTCCCGGAGCAGGCTCTCTGGAGATCAACGGCACCCCGGTAGATTTCAGCTCACCGGTTCCTCTTGTCGGGATCGGTACGGACCAGGAGATCCATCAGAAGGCTGCTCATAAATTATCCAAATCAGTCGGTGAGAAAAAGGGAGAGGGCTCATGGCTCTTTCTTTTTATCCGGGATACGGTCGGGTCCGACGTTGCCCCTTGGGAAGGAGTAAGTCTGCACGATCTTGACGGTACCCTGCTTGCTGAACCGAGTCAGGGAATCTGTGATCAGGAAAACGGATTTTTTGCCCTGCATCTTGAGGTTGATCCGGGAACCTACCGCCTGCGGGTGGAGGAAGAGCCGGGTGAATGCTATGAGATGTTTATCAGAACAGTGGTAGGCTGGCAGACCCAGGTCTTTGCCCTGACCGAAGCTGCCTGGCTCCCTGATGTTAATGCGTACCGGGCCGCCTTGCCCTCTGCTGCTGTGTTGATGGCGGAAGCGGGTCAGGGTTTTGATGCGGGAAATAAGATCACTCGTCAGGCGGAGCTTCTTCGGCTCGGGATACTGCACGGACGTAAGGTTGTCACAGAGGCTGCTGTGGCCGGGCTGCTTGAGGAAGAACGCTTGAATCCTATGCAGGTTATTTTAGCAGCTCATTCTCTGTCAGGACAGGGAAACGCCAGTGTCGCCGGTGCTGCTGATATTGCTTCGTTGTCCGCCCTGCTGAAAAAGCTGCCTGCTGATTTTTATGAGCATCCGGATCTTCAGGCCCTTATGCTGGATCAGAAGGCTGAAATGCGCCCGGTTTTTCCGGCTCCGCCGATGCTCCGTTCCAGTTGGGATCGTATCGCCCAGGCGGTCGAGCAAAGAAAGGCGATTGTCCCGCCGGGCTCCTTGACCGCTCAGATTGCGGGCGGCTTACTTGCCACATCTCTTTGGCTTGTCCATCGCCTGGACAGTCTGGAAGTATAGAGAAGAGACGGCAGCATATCGACCTTCGCTTCCTTGCAAAGCAAGACAAGCATCTCTCCCGTCAGAAGTTTGGATTGATAGGGAGGAAAAATATTTTATTCGTAAAATCAGGAGGAGAGAACTATGTCTGAGGAACAG
>MTKS01000154.1 GCA_004028495.1 Candidatus Electrothrix marina | reverse complement strand
TAACAGTGCGACCTTGCCCTGAGACTTCTTTCATTTTGCCAGTACATTTCTTTTGAAACTCAGCATCCCCAACTGCCAATACTTCATCAATAATAAGAATTTCAGGCTCAAGATGCGCTGCAACAGCAAAAGCAAGACGTACATACATCCCAGACGAGTATCTCTTAACCGGTGTGTCGACAAAATCCTCTACGCCGGAGAAGTCGATGATCTCATCCAGCTTATTCCTGATTTCCCACTTGGACATACCAAGAATGGCACCATTCATAAAAATATTCTCCCGACCGGTCAATTCAGGATGAAATCCAGTACCCACTTCCAGTAAACTGGCGATACGCCCTTTGACCTTGATATTCCCTTTGGTAGGAGCAGTAACACGGGAAAGTATTTTTAAAAGAGTTGATTTCCCAGCCCCGTTCTTCCCTATAACACCAAGAATTTCCCCTTCCTTTACTTCCAGGTTAACATCCTGCAATGCCCAAAAATGGTCGCCATCTATCTGTTTTTCCTGACCAGCCATCATAGGGGCTATTTGGGAGTTAGGATCCTCTTTACCACGCACCTTGGCCCACCATGATTGTAAATCTTTTGTCAAGGTGCCGTGCCCAATAACACCAAGACGATATTCTTTCCAGAGATTTTCTATGCTTATTACAGTAGACATATAAAAAATTATTAATCTTCAGGAGGTTGCTTGTTTCAAAACGCGCTTAACAGAGCGATTAAACTGTGTCCATAAACGTCTTTTCAATACGGCTAAATAGAATAACACCAGCAAATAAAATCAACAGGGTTGTAAGCCATCCAACTCCGACATAGCTCCAGCGTATCTCCCCTGACCCGAGAAAGGCATAGCGAAAACACTCAACAACCGAAACCATAGGATTCAACACATACCAAGGCCTAAGCCAATCCGGGACTAGGGACAGCGGATAGACAATCGGGGTGGCATACATCCAAAGTTGGGTCACAAACCCCATCGCGAAACGCAGGTCTTTATACTTTGTTGTCATTGAGGAAACCAGCACCCCGGTTCCAAAGCCAAGCAGCGCCATTTGAAGAAGGAGAATAGGTAGACAAAGAATCCATAACTTTGGAAAAATGGGGGAATCTTGTGCGATGAAGTAAAAATAAAACCCGAGAAATAAAAGAAACTGGATACAGAACTGTAGTAGCCCTGAAATAACAGAGGAAAGAGGTACGGTTAACCGAGGGAAGTACACCTTGCCAAATATGCGGGCATTCGAATTAAAGGTATCAGAGGTTCTGCCGAGGCAGGTAGCAAAATATCCCCAAGCAACATTGCCGGACAGGTAAAAAAGAAAAGGTGGAATATTGTCCGTCGGTATTTTTGCCACCTTGCCGAAGATAATGGTAAAGACCAAAGTGGTAAAAAGTGGCTGAATAATGAACCAAAGAGGCCCCAAGATAGTCTGCTTGTACATAGTGACAAAATCACGTTTTACAAACATACCGATCAAATCTCGGTAACGCCATATTTCTCCAAGATGGATGTCAAACCAGCCTGTTTTCGGTTTAATCACCAAATCCCATTGCTGCTCATTACTCATAATATATCTCTACGCACTTATACCGTTGCTCTTCGATTATTATCACTTACGGTTCATCTTTGCAAACAGGTGGACCAGCGGATTACCTAATACGCTATCAAGCCGTTCCTGGAGCTTTTTTGCCCGCTTTACCCGCTGCCGCAAAAAATCACGATCCTCTTCGTTCTCTGAAGCAACCTCACCATCAAGCAAGTTCATACTTTTTTCGAGCTCACCACCAAAATATTCTACCTTGTGGCGGAGCATGGAGAGTACCCCTTGCTGCAAGGCTCGGGCAATATTTTCAGCACTGCGATAGTATTTTTTCCGTTCGCCCTTAATCCAAACTCTCTGCACCAGTCCCAGAGATTCAAGCTGCCGGGCCGCAACACTGACCGAGGCCTTACTCAAGCCGAGCTCCTGCTCCAGAACATCTAGTGAGCATTCTTTTGGCTGGAGATAGAGATACACCAACACCTGGCCGACAATACGCCCTAAACCAAGATCCTGACTGGTTCTACCACCAGTTTCCACAAGGTTTTTTCGGGCTTCCGCAATATGCTCTGCTGAATTCATTTCTCAACTTTTAAAAATTTCTGAAAGCTACAAACTTTTAAAGCATACACAGCATAAAAATGCAACTGATAAGTGCAAGGAGCTCATCGGGCAAAGCCCCACTGCGACCCTGCCTTATCCTGCATCCAAGAATGCTTAAACCGCTCCCAGCTTGACAAGAATCAGCCAATTTCCCTTGCATCTTCTCTCGATCGGAGTAAAATTCTGCTTTTTCACCTCTGTTTTTACAGATGCAGCCTGAGCCATGCCCAACGCATGCAGATCTTCCCCAGGCATTAATCTGTTATTACATAAGAAGAAGAGCTTGTCCAGGCATAAGAGAGCAGCACGATACACCTCTATGCTCCTGTAGAGAAACCACGCTGGAATCCTTAACAAACATATTTAATCCACGAGAAAAACAATGGAATACCGGGATACCCTGAATCTGCCCCAAACAAAATTTAAAATGAAGGCCAACCTGACCCAGAAAGAGCCGCAATACCTCAAGCGCTGGGACAAGGAAAAACTCTATCAGAAACTTCAGGAGGCAGCAGCGGAAAAGCCCCTGTTCATCCTGCATGACGGCCCTCCCTATGCCAACGGCAATATTCATCTCGGTACCGCCTTTAATAAGGTGCTCAAAGATATAATCCTTAAATCCCGGCGACTGGCTGGCTTCCAGGCCCCTTATATTCCGGGCTGGGACTGCCACGGCCTGCCCATTGAGCATAATGTAGACAAGGAGCTGGGCAAGAAAAAGGAAACCATCCCTGTGCTGGCAAAACGCGGTGCCTGCCGCAAGTATGCCGAGAAATGGATCAAAACCCAGAAAGGACAGTTCCGACGCCTGGGCGTCTTGGGCGACTGGGACAAGCCCTATCTGACCATAAACTACGACTACGAGGCCGCCATTGCCCGTGAGTTTAATCGCTTCCTGCTCTCTGACGGGGTGGTCCGCTCAAAAAAGCCGGTCTATTGGTGTTCCACCTGCCGCACTGCTTTGGCCGAGGCTGAAGTGGAATATTACGATCATACCTCACCCTCGATTTATGTCAAATTCCCGGTGGCCGAGGATCTGAGCGAGGTGGTGCCTGAACTGGCCGGGATGGAAAATCTTAAAGTCGTCATCTGGACCACCACCCCCTGGACCCTGCCCGCCAATATGGGTATAGCCTTTCATCCTCATTTTGTCTATGCCGCTGTTGCGGTCAAGCACGAGGTTTGGATTCTGGCCCAGGAGCTGGTGGAAAAATGCTTTGAGGACTTTGAGATCAGTGACTACAAGGTACTGACCACCTTTTCCGCCAAGGGCCTGGAGGGCAAAAAATGCCGTCATCCCTTCTTGGATCGCGATTCTCTGATGGTGCTGGCGGATTATGTCACCACCGAGGCAGGTACCGGTTGTGTCCATACCGCGCCCGGCCACGGTGCTGACGATTATATCACCGGCTTGCGTTACGATTTGGAGGTGCTTTCTCCACTGGATGATGGAGGCCAGTATACGGAAGAAGCGGGCAAATATGCAGGTCGTCAGATTCCCATGGTCAACCGGGAGATCAACGACGATATGGCAGCGGACGGCAGCCTCGTCAAAGAAAGTGAGATCAATCACTCCTATCCCCATTGTTGGCGTTGTAAAAAACCAGTAATCTACCGGGCCACCAAGCAGTGGTTTATCTCCATGAAAAATAATGACCTGCGCGATAAGGCTCTGCAAGCCATCAAAGAAGTGCAATGGACCCCGGCCTGGGGCGAGCAGCGTATCCACGGCATGATAGAAGGTCGGCCTGATTGGTGTGTCTCCCGTCAGCGTTCCTGGGGTGTTCCTCTGACCGTGCTGACCTGCACCGATTGCGGTGAAATCCTCAAGGACGCTGGGGTCTGTGCGCAAATCGAAGCCATGTTTGAAAAAGAAGGCGCAGATGCCTGGTTCAAGCATGAGGCAGCAGCCTTTCTCCCGGACGGAGTGCAGTGCGCCTGCGGATCAGCCAGTTTTGAAAAAGAGACCGACATCCTGGATGTCTGGTTTGATTCCGGGGTCAGCCATGCTGCCGTTATGGAAGCGCGGGACGAACTGCGCTCTCCAGCGGATCTCTATTTAGAAGGTAGCGATCAGCATCGGGGCTGGTTTCAGTCCTCCCTGCTGACCTCTGTGGGCACCCGTGGTCAGGCACCCTTTAAAGGCGTGCTCACCCACGGTTATGTGGTGGACGGCAAGGGCAAAAAAATGTCCAAGTCCATCGGTAATGTGATTGCACCCCAGGAGATGATCGACAAATTCGGAGCTGAGATCCTCCGTCTCTGGGTAGCCAGCGAGGATTATCGGGATGATGTGAAGGTCTCGGAAGAGATCCTCCGTCGGGTCTCGGATTCCTACCGCAAGCTGCGCAACACCCTGCGCTTTCTCCTCTCCAATCTTAATGATTTTGATCCGGCCACGGACAGCGTTGGAACCGAGGCCTTCAGCGAGATGGATCGCTGGGCCCTGGCTCGTTTTGCGGACCTGGTCCGTCGAATTGATCGCGCCTACACCGAATATGAGTTCCACGCTATCTACCACAGCCTGATCAACTTTTGCGGCACCACCGTCTCCAGCCTCTACATGGACGTGCTCAAAGACCGGCTCTACTGCTCAACGCCGAATGCACCAGGACGCCGGGCGGCC
>MTKS01000153.1 GCA_004028495.1 Candidatus Electrothrix marina | reverse complement strand
CTAAAAAATAAAATACCCTTAAAGGGTGTTGAAAAGTAGTAATCCTGTGAGTTGTCAAGGTGGTCCCGCAGCCTTAAGGGAACTCATAAGAAATAAGTTACCCTTTATGCTATGCGGTATATAAACGGGCAGGCAAAGGGGCCTGCCACTAAGGGTATTTTATTTTTTAAGTCCCTGATATTGGTCAGTTCGGCGGCGCCTGATCTTGACGGCTGTCTGTGTTGCGAGGCCGGAGCCTTACAGGGTGCTTTTCATGCACCGTTTTGGTACAGGGGCGTACTCTACCGCGACTGGCAAAGAGATTATGCCGACAAACAGCCCCATCGGTGATATGATATACTCAGCACCGGAATTGCCCGGAGTGTTTCTTTTTCCGTGAAAAGGTAGCTGCTGGATATCAAAAAAATCAGCTCAGGGTAACACCCTGAATTCTGCCGCAACAAAAATATCAACTGGATCAGTCGGCTATGACTTGGCAAAAAATATGCGACAGCAGTAATCTGAAGGATTTGCCGTTCAAGATCGAAACCAATCAGCAGGGCCAACTTCTTATGACTCCTGTCAAAGTGTACCATTCCCTGTTTCAGGGAAAGATTATCGGCCTGCTCTATACCCATCTGTGCGGAGGCGAGGCTCTTGCGGAATGCGCGATCCGCACAGAACAAGGAACCAAGATCGCTGATGTGGCTTGGTGTTCAGTGCAACGACTTCAGCAGATCAAAAACGAAACCGAGTGCTCTGTCGCCCCTGAAATCTGTATTGAGGTGATGTCAGCGGTAAATACTGCGGAGGAGATGAAAGTAAAAAGGGCCTTGTATTTCGCTCACGGTGCTGAAGAGGTCTGGATCTGTGATCAGAATGGACGGTTCACCTTTTTCCTCAGTGCGGAGAAATCCGACAAATCTTGCCTGGCACCGAATTTTCCGAATTGCCTCTGAGGGGGTCTTGATTGAACCGTAGGAGCAGATTTTACGCGCCAATTTGATCGGATATTGCACCATGTCTGCTGTGTTAAATGCGGCTGTCGGAAAGAGAGCAGCCGGAACGGAGGAAAACATGAGCAAAAAAAGAACCCTGGTCAGTTTCGACTGGGCCATTAAAAATATTCTGCGCGACAAAGCAAACCACGATATTCTGGAAGGTTTCCTCAGCACCCTGTTGGAAAAAGACATCACTATTCTTTCTGTCCTGGAAAGTGAAGGCAATCAGCAAGACGAATCAGACAAGTTTAACCGGGTGGATTTGGCGGTCGAGGATGAAAATGGCGAGATATTCATCATTGAAGTGCAGAACAGCCGGGAACGGCATTATCTGCAACGTCTGCTCTACGGCACATCCAAACTGGTGGTGGATCATATCAGCCTTGGAGATTCGTTTCACAAGGTTAAAAAAGTTATCTCAATCAGTATCCTCTATTTTCTGTTCGGCGAGGGAGAAAAGGACTATCTGTATCGTGGGGCTACAGAATTTTACGGCATAAATACCCGGGAGCCTTTGTACCTGAAGCCTGAAAAACGGCAGGCTGTCCTCGGTAGGGAGATTGCAGCAGGAAACATATTTCCAGAATATTACCTCATTGAAGTAGAGCACTTTCACGATATTATCAGCAAAGGGATCGACGAATGGGTGTACCTGTTTAAGAATTCAGAAGTGCGCCCTGATTTCACCTCAAAGAATATTCAGGCAGCTGCGGAAAAGCTGGATCTTCTCAGGATGCCTGAAGAGGAGCGCAGGGCTTATGAGCGTTATATGGTTGATAGGGCCAGTGAGCGCGACATGATTACAACGGCGAGAATTGAAGGGCGAGTTGAGGGAAAGCTTGAGATTGCTGCTAATATGCTGCGAAAGGGAAAATATACTCTTGAGGAAATAGCTGAGGCAACTGGCTTGGCTAAAGAGCAGGTTCAGAAGCTGAAACTGCATAAGAATTGTAACGACTCAACTGAATAGTCTTGCAGGGCGTAGATACATTTTTTATAAGAGAGCATTACTATTACATCTGTTACATTGAACGTCTTTTAAAAAATACGTTTTTGATTTTTCCAGGATTTGAGACCGAGAGAAAAAGAAAGAAATATGAGCAAGACAACACAGGAGCCCCTAAAATACGATTTTAAGGCCATTGAAGCAAAATGGCAGCAGCACTGGCAGGAAACAAAATCGTACAAGGTGAACGAAGACCAGGGCCGGGAGAAATACTACCTGCTGGAAATGTTCCCCTATCCCTCGGGCCGGATCCACATGGGCCATGTCCGTAATTACTCCATCGGTGATGTGATTGCCCGCTATAAGCGGATGCGGGGCTTTAATGTGCTGCATCCTATGGGCTGGGATGCCTTTGGCCTGCCAGCAGAGAATGCCGCTCTCAAGCACGGTGTTCATCCTGCCCAATGGACCTACGAGAATATCAGTTATATGCGCGAGCAGCTCAAGGCTATGGGCTTGAGCTATGACTGGGATCGGGAGATCGCGACCTGTCATCCGGAGTATTATCGCTGGGAACAGCAGGTTTTCCAGCAGCTTCTGAAAAAAGGCCTGGTGTATCGGAAAAAAACCACGGTCAATTGGTGCGATGATTGTGCCACAGTTCTGGCCCGTGAGCAGGTCATTGATGGCTGTTGCTGGCGTTGCGATCAGCAGGTGGTGCCGAAAAATATGTATGGCTGGTTCCTCAAGATCACCGATTATGCTGATGAGCTTCTGGATGACCTGGACCAGCTGGGCGGGTGGCCGGAAAAGGTGGTCACCATGCAGCGCAACTGGATCGGGAAGAGTCAGGGCCTTGCCTGTGATTTTCAGGTGGAAAACGAGGAAGAAAAAATCACAATTTTCACCACCCGACCCGATACTATCTACGGGGTGACCTTTATGTCGCTGGCTGTAGAACATCCTCTTGTCGATACCCTGATTGCCGGAACAGAGCATGAACAGCCAGTTCGCCAGTTCATTGAACAGACGCTGGTAGAAAAACAGCGGATGGCCATGGATCAAGAACCGGAGAAGCATGGTGTCTTTACCGGGAGATACTGTATCAATCCCTTTAATGGCGACCGGGTACCTATCTATGTGGCCAATTTTGTGCTTATGGAATACGGTACCGGGGCTGTCATGGCCGTGCCTGCCCATGATCAACGGGATTTTGAGTTTGCCCGTAAATATGATCTCCCTGTGCGTCCGGTGGTTCAGCCCGAGGAAAAGCTTGATAATAACAGCATGGAGGCTGCCTGGGAAGGCGACGGTATTTTAGCTGATTCGGCGGAATTCAGCGGTTTGACTTCGGCAGAGGCGAAAAAGGCCATTATTGCCCATGCAGAACAAAAAGGTTTCGGCAAGCGGCATATCACCTATCGACTTCGGGACTGGGGGGTCTCACGGCAGCGCTACTGGGGCACGCCTATTCCGATTATTCATTGCGATGCCTGCGGCGCAGTACCTGTTCCTGATGATCAGCTGCCGGTGGTTTTGCCTGGTTCTCAGCCTCCGTACGGCAGTCATGCTCCCTTGCATCAGCAGGAGGCCTTTTATACCGTAACCTGTCCGAAATGCGGTCAGGCCGCAAAGCGAGAAACCGATACTATGGATACCTTTATGGAATCATCCTGGTACTTCGGTCGCTACACCGGTCCCCGCGCCGATGCACCCATTGATACAGAGGCTGCAAAGTATTGGCTGGCTGTGGATCAGTATATCGGCGGGGTGGAGCATGCTATTCTTCACCTGCTCTATGCCCGTTTTTTTACCAAGCTCCTTCGTGATCTCGGCTATCTCGGTATTGATGAGCCCTTTAATAATTTGCTCACTCAGGGGATGGTGATCAAGGACGGTGCCAAGATGTCCAAGTCCAAGGGGAATGTGGTGGATCCCCATGACCTGATAACCCGGTACGGTGCAGACACCGTGCGCCTCTTTTCTCTGTTTGCGGCTCCTCCTGAGAGGGATTTGGAATGGAACGCCCAAGGGGTTGAGGGGAGTTTCCGTTTTCTTAATCGGGTGTTCCGGCTGATGCATTCTCATAGTGATTGCTTTGCCGCTTTTGACGGAGAGACGGGAGGAGCAGCCTTGATACAGGTGGACGAGCTGTCGCAAACAGATCGCCAGCTCCATCGCAAGACCCATCAGACCATTCAACGGGTCACTGACAGTATTGAAACGAATTTTCATTTTAATACCGCCATCTCAGGGGTTATGGAGCTGGTTAATCAAATTACCGCCGCTGCCGGAGACGGGGCGAAGCAGCCTGTCGGTCAAGCCGTGCTCAGAGAAGCTCTGCAAACAGTGCTGATACTTCTTTTTCCCATGGTTCCCCATTTCTGCCAGGAACTTTGGGAACTCACAGGCCATAATGACCCCTTGGATCATCACCGATGGCCTGAGCATGATCCGGAGGCGGTCAAAGAAGACGAGCTGACCGTTGTGGTGCAGGTAAACGGCAAGGTGCGCTCGCGTTTACAGGTGGCGGCGGATATCGGCGAGGAAGATATCAAGCGGAAGGCTTTAGGTGATGAGAGGGTAACGAATTTTATCGGCGATAAGGCTGTGAAAAAAATTATTGTGGTTAAGGGGAAACTTGTTAATATTGTTGTTTAGAATTCGTGGACAAGAAACCTCCCTGCGCATGACATCTCTCCGGGACGGAAGAGCCTGAGAGTTTGACATGTTCGTATGGAAAGTATAATCTTAAACAGACAGGAGAGTAAGGCGTGACTGGTCAAATCCGAAGCTTGCTGTTTTTTCTCTGTATTTTTCTTTTTCTCGGCGGTTGCGGGTATTATTTTCCGAATGTGTA
>MTKS01000152.1 GCA_004028495.1 Candidatus Electrothrix marina | reverse complement strand
ATCAAAATGCTCTTTGGTTTCAATGAGGATCGGGCGCATGCGCCGTTCCACAAGCTGAAGCCGCTTTTTGCTGCGTACTATACCGACATAATTCCACATCAGACGCCGGATCTGGTCCCAGTTATGGCTGACCAGAACGTTCTCTTCAATAGACTGTGCCCTGCCCGTCCGCCAGTCCTGAACATGACTGCTTTCCTGATCGGCTATTTCAAGCCAGTGCTTTTTGACCCATTGCGCTGCCCGGTGAGCGAAAACCACCGCTTCCAGCAGCGAATTGCTGGCCAGGCGATTCGCCCCGTGTAACCCTGTGCAGGCAGTCTCGCCAAGAGCAAGAAGATTATTCACCGAGCTGACACCCCATTTATCTGTCAGTACGCCGCCGCACATATAATGTGCCGCCGGTACCACCGGAATAGGCTCCTGACTGATATCAACCCCGTATTTTTTACAGGTACCGTAGATAGTCGGAAAGCGGTGCTCAAGGAAAATCCGTCCCTTATGCATAATATCCAGGTAGACGCAGTCCGCACCGCTTTTTTTCATCTCCGTATCAATGCCACGGGCAACAGCATCTCTTGTCGCTAAATCCCCTCGCTGGTCGTATTGGCGCATAAACGGCTGCCCTTTTTCATTAATCAGGACACCGCCCTCCCCTCGTACGGCTTCTGAGACGAGAAAATTTTTCACCTTTGCATTAAAAAAACAGGTCGGATGAAATTGGACAAACTCCAAATCAGCAACTTTTGCTCCGGCGCGGTAAGCCATTGCCACCCCATCGCCTGTCGCAATATCAGGATTTGTGGTGTACAAATAGACCTTTCCGCTGCCGCCGGTGCAGAGTACCGTCACCCCTGCCCGCCAAGTCTCTACCTCACCGGTTGCCCGATTCAGGACGTAGGCACCTATACAGCGATCTTTACCGCCTGCGGATTTCTTTTTGGCCTTGGATTCCAGCAGGAGGTCTACGGCCATATAATTTTCCAATATTTCTATCTGCTCATTATCCTGCACCTGAGCCAGCAAAGCGCGTTCAATTTCTCTGCCGGTCATATCCTTAGCATGAGCAACCCGCCGAGCGGAATGACCGCCTTCCATCCCGAGATCAAACTCTTCACCTTTTTCTCCTTGCTGAAAGCTCACCCCGAGGTCGACCAGTTCACGAACTCGATCTGCGCCCTCTTCCACCACTGTCCGGACAATTTTGCGATTACAGAGACCGTCTCCTGAAACGAGAGTATCCTGAATATGATCCTCAAGCCGATCATGCTTTGAGAGGACAGCCGCTATTCCGCCTTGAGCGAGATTGGTTGCTGTGTCCGCACTTTGTTTTTTAGTAACCAGAGTAACACGGGCAAAGGGAGACACTTTGAGGGCAAAGGACAACCCTGCTACACCGCTGCCGATAATGAGTATATCTGTCAAAAACATAGCTTGTTTTCTTGAAAGAAATTGAACTGACGTGGAGGAACAGCTTACTTGTTCAACAAGTTTTTTTTGTGAGGTTTAAATTACTGCTGCAGGGACTTGGCGAAAAAATGTTTCACGTGAAACATAAAAAATATTCACCACTCTTTCAGAGTGGTGTAGTATACTCGGAAAGGTGAAGATCAACAATCGACATTCTGTCCTTTTAGCTGTTTTTTTTCGCAAACCTGGTCGTGATGTCTAGGTTTGTTGCTTATGTAACGTGTGTCTTTTTATATTGTAGTAAGAATGTCGCAAGCCAACAAAAAAGAGGGCTGTATTTCCGATGAAGTCAAAAATAGTTGTACTTGCAAACCAGAAAGGTGGCGTAGGAAAAACGACCACAGCAATTAACCTTGCCGCCACCTTGGCAACCAAGGGGAAAAAGGTGTTGCTTGTTGATTCAGATCCTCAGGGAAATGCATCAAGCGGAGTTGGTCTGTTTAATGCAGATCCGGAAAAACATCTTTATAATTGTTACATGGGATCCCCGAACACGAAAGACTGTATTCAGGGAACCAGTATTAAGAATCTGTCCATTCTTGCGGCATCCATAGATTTGGTCGGGGTTGAAATTGAACTGATTTCAAAAGAAAACCGGGAAAAACAATTGCGAAGGATTCTTAAAGAAGTTCGAGAACTCTATGATTATATCATTATTGACTGCCCCCCTCTCTCGGACTCTTGACAATTAACGGCTTGACAGCGGCGGATTCTGTTCTTATACCCATGCAATGTGAATATTTTGCTATGGAGGGCCTGGCTCAGCTGATCGGTACTATTCGCAAGGTGAAAAAAAGTTTGAATCGGGGACTGTATATTGAAGGCCTGTTGATGAGTATGTTTGATCAACGGAATCGCCTGACCCATAAGGTCGCCGGAGAGGTGAAAAAACACTTTAAGGATCAAGTGTTCAAAACAATCATCCCGAGAAATGTGCGACTGAGTGAAAGTCCCAGCCACGGCAAGACGATTATTGAGTACGATAAGAACTGCGCCGGAGCCAAGGCCTTTGATAAGCTTGGCAATGAGTTCTTACGAAGAAACAGGAAAACGCCATGAGTTCAAACAACGTGTTGGGCAGAGGAGTTGCCGCGCTCCTGCCGGATGATTTGTCACTGGATGAGGAGTCAAGATTTTTCCTTTGTGATATAGACAAGATAGAAGCAAACCCCCATCAGCCGCGAAGTAATTTTGACGAGGAAAAGCTCAAGCAGTTGGCGGAATCTATTCGCGAAAGAGGTATCATTCAGCCCCTCCTGGTCAGCAGCAACGGCGGTAATCGGTATAAACTGATTGCCGGAGAACGTCGCCTCAGAGCTGCCCGTCTGATAGGCGAAGAAGAAGTACCTGTCGTTATTATGGAGACCGACAGCGATAACGAGACATTGGAGCTGGCTCTGATTGAAAATATTCAACGCCAGGATTTGAACCCTATTGAAGAGGCTCTCGCCTACTCCCGCCTTATTGAAGAGTTTCGTTTGACGCAGGAAGAAGTTGCCCGTAAGGTGGGACGGAAACGTTCTACGGTGACCAACACGCTCAGGTTATTGAAACTTCCGTCGTCACTGCAAAACGACGTGGTAAACGCATTGCTTTCCGAAGGACATGCGAGGGTGCTCCTTCGTCTGAAAGACGATCCTCTCCATATGCAGGAGATCAGGGATCGTATCCTGAAAGAGGATCTTTCTGTTCGCCAGACGGAAAACCTCTGCCGCCAAGCGGTCCGGAAAAAGGAACAGCCCCCTGTAGAGAAGAAAAAGAAGCAGGATGGATTACCGGTTGCGTACTGTCGATCCCTGTCAACACAGTTAACCAATCATTTTCATACCAAAGTGAAAATTGTTCAGAACGGGACACGGGGTAAACTGGAGATTGAGTATTATTCCCCTGACGATCTTGACCGTTTGATCAGTTTGGTGTCTGATAAAAAGATTGAGAAATAACCGGGAGAAAAAATATGGCATTCATGCAGATCACTGTGCTTCCGATGGAGACCGGAAAAACAGGTCTAAGCGAATACATAGCTGATATACAGGAACTTTTACGTGACAAGAATGTTGAGTACGAAATCAATGATATGGGGACGATCATCAACGGAACGCCATCTGCACTTTTCAGGCTGGCCGAGGAACTGCATTCCTGTCCTTTTCAACATGGAGTGAAGCGGGTTATAACGCAGATTGCTCTTGATGAACGCCGGGACAAAAAACAAGGTCTCGGAGAGAAGAAAGGGACTGTCTTGAGTATCTTGACAAAGAGAAAAAGGTAGTCGGTAACCAAAAAAGAAAAACTCATAAAAAACAAATCTTGAATACCATGAAAAAAAATATTTTTATCATTCTATTCATTTTTGTTCTTCTGAGCAGCTTGACCGCAGGCTCGGTCATGGCGGGGATGGTTGCTGTTAAGAACGATAATGTAAATATGCGATCCGGCCCGAGCTTGAACAAAGACGTTGTCTGGAAACTCGGTCTCGGTTTTCCGCTCAAAGTAGTGAAAAAATCCGGTGATTGGCTTCAGGTGAAGGACTTTGAAGGGGCTGTCGGTTGGGTGCATAAAGACGTGGTCGACCGTACCGGCCATATGATCGTCAAGGCGCAAAAGAAAAACAAAGGAAAAATTAATATCCGCAATAAGCCCGACACCAGGAGTAAGGTGGTTGCTCAGGCTTATTATGGCGTGGTGTTTAAGACACTGGAGCAGCAGAAAGGATGGGTGAAGGTCCGGCACGGCGAAGTGACCGGCTGGATCAAGCGCTCATTGCTCTGGGGCTTTTAGATATTGTGTTCATGGCCCGAAACGAAAAAAGAGCAATAAAAAAAGCCGCTCCTGCAAGAAGAGCGGCTTTTCATTTTTTGGCGGAGAGAGAGGGATTCGAACCCTCGGTGGAGTTTGACCCCCACACTCGCTTAGCAGGCGAGCACCATCGGCCAGCTCGGTCATCTCTCCTATGTCTTGCAAAACAAGAACGTAATATCAAGGTGGCGGAGGAAGTAGGATTCGAACCCACGGTACTTTCGTACAACGGTTTTCAAGACCGCCGCCTTCAACCACTCGGCCATTCCTCCTGACTCTATAATAGAGTGTTGAGCTTTTATACCACTTAAAATTTATTCTGTCAATATTCTCCTGATGTTGATTCATTATGACCACTGATCTAAATACTTCAATAAAAAATCAGGATCTTGCGCGTCAAGATCTCTCCTGTCTTTACGAGATTACAAAAATTCTTGCCGCCGGAACCGACCTTCAGGAGAGTCTGAACAGTGTGGTCCGGGTGTTGGCGGATATAAAAAAAATGGAAAACTGTACCGTTACTATCGGTAATT
>MTKS01000151.1 GCA_004028495.1 Candidatus Electrothrix marina | reverse complement strand
CTGCAAAGGACCTGCTGAATCGTGATTATAAAGATTTCGACATGAAGGGCAGCAAGGTAGGTTGCGGTCAGCTTGAGCTTGCCACACTGGATCAGGTTGCTGATATTCGCGATGATCTCTATAAGGCGATGGAAGAGCAGAAGGCTGCCGGCGGTCATCACACCATCCTGCTGATGCTGACAGATGTTGTGAAAGAAGGTACCGAGTTGGTTGTTCTTTCAGACGATGCTTCTGTTGTAGAAGGCGCATTTGACAGTAAGCTGGAAGGAAATTCCATGTGGATTCCCGGTATGATGAGCCGTAAAAAACAGACCATCCCCAATATGCAGAAGGCTTTCGGTTGTTGATCGGCTGCTGCTGATTGGTTACTGATTCAGGACTGCTCAGCAGGCTGAATATTCTGTAAGGGAGTTGAAAAAGGATCGGCTTATAGCTGATCCTTTTTTTTATTTGTACTGCATCAAAGGAAGATCAAAGGAAAAAAAGATGGCGGAAACCGTAGTAACCGTAGGATTGGGCGACAGGAGCTACCCTATTCGAATCAGTTCAGGATTGTTGGCGAAAATTGGATTTGATCTCAGGCAGAGAGATATAGGAACAAAATACGGGGTCATTACTGATGATACTGTTGCGGAGTTGTACGGTAAGCAATGTCTGCAATCCTTGGAGTCAGCGGGTCTCCGAGCCGAGCTGATCACCTTTCCTCATGGTGAAGCAAATAAACATATGGAAACCGTGGCCGCCTTGGCCAGCGAATTAGCGCAGCGTGGTTTTGATCGCGGCGACGCGTTGATCGCTTTGGGGGGCGGGGTGACCGGAGATATTACCGGTTTCCTTGCCGCTATATATATGCGCGGTATTCCCTTTGTTCAGGTGCCGACTACGCTTTTATCGCAGGTGGACAGCTCCGTCGGCGGAAAGACCGGTGTTGACCTGCCGGAGGGGAAAAATTTAGTCGGTGTTTTTTATCAGCCCAAAGCTGTTTATATTGATACGGATGTTCTGCATACGCTGCCCCTTGATGAATTGCAGGGCGGGCTTGCGGAAGTGATTAAATACGGTGTTATTCATGATGCGGATTTTTTCGCTTTTTTGAAGAAAAATAAAGATGCTGTATTTGCCCTGCAACAGGATGTCCTTACCCGGCTGATTGCCCGCTGCTGCGAGATCAAGGCCTGGGTGGTGGAGCAGGATGAACGAGAAGGCGGGTTGCGCAGGATATTGAATTTTGGACATACCATCGGCCATGCTGTGGAGGCGGCTTCAGATTTTCAACTTATTCATGGAAAATCGGTTGCGATCGGTATGTGTGCCGCAGCTAAGCTGGCTGTCCGAACCGGTTGTTTAGCTGAGCAGGATGCCTGTGCTATCCAAGATCTGATTGAGCGGTATGAGCTGCCACGCTCTATACCGGCTGAGCTTGATAGGCAACTCATTAAGAAGTATCTGCTGAATGACAAGAAAACCATAGCCGGACGAGTTTTTTATGTTCTCCCGGAGGCTATCGGTAAAGTTATGATCACCAATCAGGTGAGTGCGCATGACGTCGATGCAGTCATTACCTGCCCTGTTTAACAATGCTGATTGTTCGCGGAATTTTCAGTGAAAGGAATTGTATATCCATATTCGGTCTGCTATAATATTTTAAGTTATGTAGAAAATTCTTGCTGAGGTGGATATATTTTATTTTCAGTAAGGAAAACGGACAGGTCGCATTATCCGCATATTTTGCAGATATCCTGTTTGCACGATTGAATATTTGCTAGGGGCTAAAGAAATGAGAAAGATAATTTTATTGGCAGGCCTGGTTGCCGGGGGGGTTGCCTTGTCGGTAACAGCCTCTGCGAATAATTGGTTGCTGTACCTGCCGGCAATCCTTGCTGGCTCAGGAGGAGGAACGACGCCACCTCCTGTGACCACACAATCCAATAATTGGTTGTTGTTTTTGCCTGCTATTCTGGCCGGGAGTCAAGGGGGAACGGAACCCCCAGTTACTATCGCAGGGGGATTGAATGATACTGGTATCGTTTTGAATAGTGCCGGTGCAACGTGCGAGGAAACTAGCGAGGAAGATTGTAATTATGGCAGGGACAAGACGGTTTCAGATCCCGATCCTTCAGATGGTCATGCCGGTTTCAGTTTTACCCAGATCAACAGTAGTACCTGCGTGCTGGATAATGTTACGGGGTTGGCTTGGGAAGTTAAAACTGCTGAGAATAAAGACCTTACTTATACTTGGGCGCAGGCAAATGATTATGCAACTAATGCTGGAGGGGTGGGTTTTCCTGGATGCGGAGGTTCATATACCTGTCGGTTACCCACCGCTAAGGAGCTGTTAGGGCTAGTTGCTTTTGGATCATCGCCTGATTATATTGATAAAAATTTCTTTCCAAATAACATGACTTCTGTCTATTGGACCGGCACACCTGCTGCTAACGACCCTGGTGTTGATCCTACAACCGCATGGGCTGTCAATTTTGCCATATCGCATTTAGACCGTACCAATAACATTGACAATTCGTTTTATTCTCGTGCAGTTTGCGAGTGATATCAGAAGAGTAGATGGAGAGGGTGTTGGCTGTAATGGATGGCTGTATAACTTGCCATGCTAAACATCCCTAAAATGGTGAAGTGTGTTTTAAGTTTCGCTTAATGCTTGATCAGTAAGGAGTTATACCATGCGTTTATTTATTTTAATAGTATCTCTGCTTTTTATAGCGACAGGCTCCGCATTTGCGGGATGCGATGATTTTCCAGCATCAACACCAACCAGTCAATTTACAGTAGACAGTACAAATAAAACTGTTGTAGATACCAAGACCGGGCTTATGTGGAAGCAATGCCTGGAGGGGGACTCTGCTTGTTCAGGGATTTCTGTGCCAACGTATAACTTTGCAGGAGCCGTAGGTCAGGTCGCAACTGCCAACAGTGGTAGTTTTGCCGGATTTACTGACTGGCGTTTGCCCAATATCAAGGAACTGCAATCTATTGTGGAAGAGCAATGCAGCAACCCGGCAATTAATTCTACTGTTTTCCCCGGTAATCCGCCAGCGGAGGTCTTGAGTAACTCTCCGTGTACGGGAGCAAGCTGTAATGCCGGATCATGGTGGACGATTGGTTTCACTGCTGGTGCTATGCTTTCTAATACAAACGCACATGTACGCCTTGTGCTTGATGTTCCTGTACAGTAACGCATAAGCACTACTGTGTTTCTGCTCTCTTGAGAAAAGAGAAAAAATCAGGTATCCTTTCGGGTACCTGATTTTTTTGTCTGATTGCGTTATAAAGTAAACATTAGACTTGTTGCCCAATAACGCAACCCTTTGAAAAAACGGAGGTATGCGACACGGCATATCAGCCACTTAAGCTTGTTAAGCAACAAGTCTATTCTGTAAAATACGTCACGTAGAAAGAACTATGCCGATTTACGAGTTTTATTGCCAAGACTGCAACACCATCTTTAATTTTCTCTCCAGCCGCATCAATACGGAGAAGCGGCCTGACTGTCCGAAATGCGGAAAAAAAGAGCTGGATCGTCAGATGTCCCGCTTTGCTGTTATCGGTAAGGCTAAAGAGGAAGAAGCTGATGATCCGTTGACCGGTCTGGATGAGAGCAAAATGGAACAGGCCTTTGAGGGTCTTATGCGAGAAGCCGAGGGACTCAACGAAGATGACCCACGTCAGATGGCCCAGCTGATGCGTAAATTCACTGACAAAACCGGGATTGCAATGGGCGACCAAATGGAAGAGGCTCTTTCCCGGATGGAGTCCGGTGAGGACCCGGATCAGATTGAGCAGGAAATGGGTGGACTTCTGGATTCTGATGACGCCTTTTCGCTGGACGGCCTGAAGAAGAAGCTTCGATCCGGCACTCGTTCACCGATTCATGACGAAACTCTCTACCAACTGTAGCCACCACTATATATCATATAGAAACGGAGAATATTGTGGGGACGGATAATATTGTTTTTCTTGAAGCCCTGGAATGGTTTGACGAAACCGGTCAGGAGCTGCTGCATCGGTTGCCGGAGTCCGGTTCCGGGGAAATTAAGTACGGTGCTCAACTGACTGTGCGGGAAAGTCAGGCGGCGGTGATGTATTATAAGGGGCGGGCCGGAGACGCCTTCGGGCCGGGGCGTCACACCCTGAAGACCGGTAATATCCCTATCATCACCAAGATACTTTCTGCACCCTGGGCCGGCACCAGCCCCCTGCGGGCTGAAGTCTATTTTGTCAATCTTAAGGTCTTTCCCAACTTGAGATGGGGTACCCGTGATCCAGTGGCCTTTCGGGATACCGAACTGGGTTTTGTTCGCCTGCGGGCACACGGAGTCTTTAATATTCGTATTGTCCAGCCGGTACTCTTCATAAATACCCTGGCCGGTACTATGGGGAAATACAATACTGAGCAAATTGAGGATTATCTGCGGCGGGTTATTGTTTCCCGGCTCAATGATTATCTCGGTGAGACCCTGGATACCCTGTTTAATCTGCCTGCACAGTTTGATGAGCTGGCAGTCGGGTTAAAGAAACGGCTTGATAGGGACTTTATTCGCTTCGGGCTGGCACTTGATGAGCTGTATATTTCCTCCATAACCCCGCCGGAAGAAGTGCAGGCAGCCATTGATGACCGCAGCCGTATGGGGGCAATCAAGGATATTGATGGATTTGTTCGCATGAAGGCTGGCATGGCTATGGAAAAAGCAGCCTTGGCCGGTAACGAGGCCGGAGCTGGTTTAGGCTTAGGTATGGGGATGATGATGCCTGCTATGTTTGCCAATACTGCTCATGCTGGCAATGTTACCAA
>MTKS01000150.1 GCA_004028495.1 Candidatus Electrothrix marina | reverse complement strand
CGGGGAAAGGCCCTGTAAAAAGCAAAAAAAATCCCCGGACCAATAAATAAAAATATTGATCCGGGGAGCCCTGATTTTCCACGAATAACTCTGCGTATCCCTCCCTTGTCCACGGGGAGTGAGGCGATCCTGGCATGCTTTTTCTCCGGCACGGCAGGTTAATACATTTCAGACAGGTCTTCTGACTCCCGGATTATCCTCTTGCTGCGCCTTCCCGCATGAATCATGCAGTGGCTTTATGCAGCGTTTGTCCCCGGTTACAGCGGCGGGCCCGTCCCGGATTCACACCGGGTTCCCTCTTACGCTCGATTAGGAGCATCTGAAATGCGGGGCAAGTCTAACTGAAAAAAAACAAAAGGTCAAGTTGTTGGTTGGTTGGTCCGTCCCGAGGTCGCTGCTTGACACGGTTCGATTTTCTGCCGTCTACGACTGGATTGTACAGGGAGGATTTTGCTGTTTTTTTTGTTAACGGCTTCGGTGAGCTGAAAGGGTGCGCTCTGTTACCACATCATCCACTCACGCTTTTTTGACGAATTCTGATTTGAGTTTCATCGCGCCTATGCCTTTAATTTTGCAATCGATGTTGTGGTCTCCTTCTATCAAGCGAATATTTTTACCTTGGTTCCAACTTTCACGACAGAGGATGTGCCTTTTACACTGCGGACAAAATGACGACCGTCATAAAGACAGGTACTGTCTTTGCCGCTTGTCCTTATATGCCCCTCTGAAATCAGATCAAGCACCGAGGTGAATTCATACTCCATGTCCTCCCGCTGTTCCGGTTTCAGGTCGATTTTTTGCGGCACCTTTTTCCCTTTGTCATTTTCAACTACCTCCCACGCGGTTTTTGTCCGCATCCTACAGATAATCTGGCAGGGGGTGTTCAGAATTGTGTCAACCAAGGTATTATGCTCCGTCCCTTCATCGGATAGGCCGAAACACCGCATTCAGTTCAAAATTAACGGAAAAATGGTTTTTTAAATTGACATTGTGTATAGTATTATTTTTAATAAAAATCATAAATATGATGGATTCGCAAAAAGTCCCAAAAATCCTTTTTTCGCGTCGTAACTTTTTGAGTTATCGTCGCCAAAAACGCAAATTCTAATTTTTTACCGGACCATCAAATATCAATATCAATTTAAAAGGAGGACTATCATGAAATTTTCAAAATGTATCGTAACTGCCGCTGGTTTTTTATTTTTTTGTTTAGTTAGCTATACAGCCTCTGCAGCGCCAGATTGTCCCGGAGCAAAATATGCGGGATCCGGCACTTGTCAGTCAGCAGGGCTTGACACCCATAAAGGAGTTTGCGAGCCCGGCCAACTCTATGAAACACTTTGCGATGACGACAG
This sequence comes from Candidatus Electrothrix marina, assembly GCA_004028495.1. Lineage (GTDB taxonomy): Bacteria > Desulfobacterota > Desulfobulbia > Desulfobulbales > Desulfobulbaceae > Electrothrix > Electrothrix marina. Next base: position 3,462 of record MTKS01000150.1, on the reverse strand, counting down.
CAGAGGTTATAAAACTTGTAGCGGCCCCAAAAAATGTCAAAATTCCACCAACGATTGCATCTACTGGGACTTTAGTGCCGGCAAACCCTGCCCCTCAGGATATATCAACCCTGATTGTAAAGGCGGTTGCGGGACAAAAAAATGATTAACAGTTTAGAGTTCCGGATCAATAGGGTTCGACTCGATTGATCTATGTTTTTTCTGATGCGGTATTTCGGAGCGGGCAGAAGCTTGTTTTTTGAACGCCGAGGTCTGTTCCTGACGGTGTTTATGCCTGAAAAAAAAAGAAGGGGGCATTTTTTAATGCCCCCTTCATGTTCTCATAAGGTAGGTTATGAGCGGTGTAAGCAGATAATAGGGGACGTAGCACGATTTATCGATCATCTTGATCCCCCAGTAAAGAATGCGCTTTTTCCAACACCCCGATCATCTTTTCAACGGGCATTCCTGCCTGCTCCGCAACACCGCCTAGATCATACCGCCGAGCGGTGGCCCCGTTAAGTCCCGGCACCCAAGGCATATCCTGTCCGAGCATTTTATAACGCCGCCGGGAGAATTCCAGCAGGTCCCAGCCACGGGCCAAATTATACAGCCATAAAATCAGACCGATATTGATATAGCCCGGTGTCTGCTGCCAAGCAGGGAAGCTTTGCCAGAGTGCATCAGGCCGGGAGTGGCCGGTGGCCGCCTCCATGAGCTGTTTCCATTGTTGATAGATGCCCTGAACGGTCTCGTGATCATTCAGCTGACTCAAGGCATTAAGGTGATCGTCAAAATCACTGAGCTGGGCCGCACCAACGCTGATGGTATGCACTTCAGGACGTTGCAGACAGAAGAGGTCGTTAAACTGGATAGGTGCGAGAGGAGCGCAAATCTTCTTGAGGGATTCAGGCGGGGTTTGCAGCATTCCTCCCTTATCGGTAGGACTGATAATGAACACGCCCATATTTTGAGCAGCTGCTGCTTCCAGCGCAGGTGTATTGCGCTGGTAGACTGTGTACCAATGCAGGTTCATATAATCAAATCCGTCATTTTCTCGGTGGGCAATGCCCTTAAGGAGTATTTCCACATCGCCATGTCCTGAGAAGCCCACCCAATCTACTTTTCCCTGGGCCTGAAGTTTGCGGGCTGCGGCAAGACAACCGCCGGGCCTGCATATTTGCCACAGGCTGTGATGATTATTCAGGCCGTGCAGAGCCAGGAGATCAACCCGTTTTTGCCCTAACCTATCAAGTGAGTCCAGTACGTTGGCCGTAAATACTTCCGGATCATCTTCAGGTCGTACCTTGGTTTGGAGAAGAAAAGAATTGCGTTCGTAACGATCCAAGATTGAGGCCAGTTGACGTTCAGATGTCCCGTAATTACGGGCTGTTTCAAGATGGGTCATGCCGAGACTCAGGGCCTTGTCCACCAAGCAGGCCAGATCCCTCTGTCCTGAGTCGGGAATTTGATCAAGGGGGATATTTTGCGGAGAATATCTGGAGCGCATCAGCCCGAGGGAGAGTACCGGCATTTTTAACCCGGTTTTGCCAAAGGTTCTGGTGGGGGGATTCGGCAAAATAGTTGTATTGGACTTTTTTTTCTTTTTCATTTTGCTCTATTGGCTTATATTTAGTTTTTTACTTTCAAGTTGGCTTATTTGTAATTTTTGAGTATTATTTATACAGGTAGGAAAACAGTTGAGCAATATTGACTCTGTTATTCTTGTACAGTTCTGTTGGTGCATATATAATCAAAGGGAAGAGAAGTGAGCGATATAAAAAGGCTGGAAGAACGGCTCGAAAAAATAGAAAATTTGGTTCTGAAGATAAATAGCAGTGAAGAGGATGCCAAACGAAAGGATAAACAAACTGGCATGTTGTTAGGGGCAGAATACTTTGAAAAAAAATTTACTGAGATTGAAAACAATGTTAAAGGATACGTTAACGATAAATTCGCAGAAAATGAAAGTAAATTTGACAGGAAGCTTGAAAGGATAAAAGATAATTTTGATAAAAAATTTACTGAGAATGAAAACAATGTTAAAGGGTACGTTAACGATAAATTCGCAGAAAATGAAAGTAAATTTGACAGGAAGCTTGAAAGAATAAATTGTAGAATTAAAGATATCGAACGTGATAAACGTACAGATGCATCCATTGCCAGTGCAGTACGATCAATGGGAATATTTGAAAAAACTCCTCAGTCGGTGAACGGTAGTTTTTTTACAGAAGAGCTGAATGATTATTACGGATAATTAGTCATTGACTCTTCATATCCTCTATGCTTTTATTGACATTCTTCCTCTAACGTCGGAGTTTTTTTTGTGTTTACATTCACTTCAATTCGATCAACAATTCCATAACTATCTTTAGAACTGAGCAGTTGAGCCAAGTCCTCTCGGAATTCGTTAAATTTCCATACAGACGATTTCTTGTCGTCTTGATTTGTTGTGGACTCTATGTGCAGAAAACGTAATAGAAGATCTTTTCTTCCTGCCGCTATTTCAACCGTTACCAGCAGTTGCTTTTTACCGTTAGATTTGTCTCGGTTTTCCTCGTTGTTGTTTATTTGTTCAGGTGACCATAATATTTCTTTTATATCGAATATAAAATTTTCAACACTGGCATCAAGAAATCTATCCTCAAAACAGCGGATTTCACACTCCAAAGTGTATTCGCTGCCGGAGTTTTCTGCAATATCGTCAGCAACACTATCCAGCATGTATGCCGCAAGCATGATCTCGGTCCTGTCCACCATGAAATCCTGATGCAACCAGTAAGCCAAATTTATCACAGCCTCGACACGTTTCAGAAGACCCTCGTCTTGCTCGAAATCTTCTCCCTTTTGACGAAGAACCAGCAGAAGATCGGCACTGCCGTCAAGCAGAAGAGCTGAATCTGTCTCCCTCAGGTAATTACTCAGCCTTTTTTCACTCTTAATGTGGTCGGTCAGTTTTGAGTCTTTTCTTTTGTTACTGAACTCCTTATCCTCTATTTCCGCCGATGCCATCAGGCGGGTAAGAAAAGGGATCCGCAGTGAACGTCGTTTGAGAACAACAGAGATATACCCTGAAAGGCCATTTTTCTTGCCTTTCATTATCTTGCCGGTGGTTATATATGGCGTGCATTCTTCCGCAAAATTCAAATCCACCTTTATGGCGAATTCTCTTCGTGTCAAAATGGATGGAAAAACATATTGCGACGGTTTTATGTCTTGGATCTCCGCGTCAGATAATTCCTTCTCATCAGTTATTTTGGTCTCGAAATGAGGCAACGAACAATGACGCATCTGCCGAGTTCTGACAAAACTCATGGCATCATACCTTCCTGAAAGGTTTGAGTATTTACGATCGTCAAAAGGATAGCAGCATTTCCATTCATTCTGTTCTTCCCGGGGTGGGAAGAACCAGTATGAATCACCGGAAAGTAGCCTGACAGGGGTGAAAAATTGGTTTGATTTCAAATCGTTACTTATGTTGTT
>MTKS01000149.1 GCA_004028495.1 Candidatus Electrothrix marina | reverse complement strand
TTTAACTCGCCTATCCTGCGGGCGCAGTCAAGGCGTTCCTTGAGCAGGCTCAGCACGGTATCGTCGATTTCGTCAATCCGCTGCCGAACCTGGGGTATGGTCTTCTTTTCGTCCATTATATAATTTTAAACTCTGACACGTCATTATGTTATGTCTGTCCGGGCGCGGCCCGGCAAACGGTAAATATTATATACTCAGCACCGATATAATCTGATCTTTTTCAATGTACTTCCGGCAACCTGCAATCAGGATGCAATCATTTTTTTCTGCAAGCGCAGTTTATATCGGTGAACAGTATACAGAAGCGGGATGCAGCCGACAAGGCAGGCCGCGATACATCCCGCTCAGCTGTTCGGTTGACAAAGGCCCCTGTCGTCTTCAGGTCATATAGTTAGCCAATTGTTTTTCTCCCAAAGCATTGATCATTTTTTCCAACTGTTCGAGGCGGTCAATAACCTCGGTGGAACGATCTTTCAGGACAAGTGATTTTACCTTTGCCGCTTCCTGCTTTTCAGCGGCGGCCTTTTGGGCACGTCCGATGAGCTTGCTGAAAAAGGACGGCTTTTGACTCTCCTCACCATAGAGGAGAGTAAATATTTCCGCATAGGTTTGATGGAGATTGTCATGCGGTTTTTCAATTTCTTTGAAGCCCGGAATACTTTTCAGTCGCTGCCCGTCACCGTAATACCATTTTCCGAATTCGCATTCGGTTGCGCTGACCGGCACCTTGTCCTTATCCAAAGGAATACCGTCTATCAGGGCCTGGGCATTGCTGAGCCATGCCCGATGGGAAACCGCAGCGAGCTTCAAAGTTGTCATCACTTCTGTCTTATCCATTTCCTTCCCCTTGTTATGTTTTTTTTGACATATTCGAGAACAAAAAGCTGCTGAGAAACAGGGCGACAAGCGCGGAGCTGTCCGCAACAGCTTACCAATGCGGCTGATTCCCGATCCTATAATTAATGACCTCCAGGGTATCGCTGATCACCACAAAGGCATCAGGATCAATCCCGTGAACGAGCCGCTTGAGCGTGCCGATTTCCGTCAGCTGGACAACTGTGTACAGAATCTTTTCTTCCTTGCGGCTGTATCCGCCCTCCCCTTTGATAATGGTCACGCCGCGTCGGATATCCTTAAGGATTTCCCGAGAAATATAATCCCAATGGCGCGAAATAATAAAAACCGCCTTACGCTGACTGAGACCGACCACCACCAGATTAATCACCTTGGAGCTGACAAAAACAACAATCATGGTGTACAGGACTGCCTCAATGGAATAATAAACAGAAATAAGCAGAAGAACAAGGCCGTTAAGTACCATCAGGGTATTGCCGATCTTGATGGAAAATCGCTTCAGCAGAACAACGGAAAGCATATCCGTGCCCCCCTGCGAGCCCGAGGTTTTCAGACAGAGCCCCGCGCCGACCCCGAGAATTACTCCGGCCAGCAGGGCGTTCAGCATCCGGTCTTCGATCTGGAGATCAAAATGAAAAAACAGCAGGGACACACTGAGCGCAACAGTACCCAGGATGCTGTAGACAAAAAAACGTCGTCCCACCACCATCCAGGCCAGGGCGAAAAGCGGCAGGTTAAGAAGAAGATAAATCACTCCCGGATCAAGGAAAGGGAAGATCTTATAGACAATCAGGGCGATGCCGGTGATTCCTCCGGTGACAAAATTATGGGGAATCAGAATACTGTTGACCCCGACGGCACAAAGAACACCGCCAAGGCAGAGTAACCCGATATCTCGAATAACCTGCCAAGGAGAAAGAAACAGGGCCTGTGGATTACCGCCTGTACGCATATGGAAAATACCAAGAACAAATCCTTGCCGCACCCTTCCGGGCACACAGGATTTATCAACTTAATTTCAAAGAGTTACCCCTAGCGACTGCAACAAAATCAGCAAAAAACGGAAAACGTTTGGCGTGCGATGCAGGGTTCAGGTATAGTAGCATATTTCAACATGCTAAAACCATTAAGCATGGGTTGCAAACAAAAAATAACAAATTAAAGGGTTGAACGATTTTCGTTCAAAAAAATTCAGAAAACCGATCGAGAACGCACACAGAGGAAAGAAGGATGAGCGATCCGAAGCAAGAGAGCAAATTTGAGGTAAATAAAACCTACGCGGAAATCAACGCCCGGATCAAGGCGGGTGAAGCCGTGGTGGTCACAGCGGATGAGATGGTTGATATTGTTCGGCAAGAAGGCCCTGTCGAGGCGGCCCGACGAATCGACGTAGTGACTACCGGCACCTTTTCCACGATGTGCTCTTCAGGTGCATTTCTGAACTTCGGCCAGACCAACCCGACCATCAAGGCGCAAAAAGTCTGGATCAACAAGGTCTCCGCTTATGCCGGATTAGCTGCTATTGATATCTATCTGGGCGCGACTGAACCGACAGAGGGTGACCCGCTCAATCAGGTCTATCCCGGTGAATTCCGTTACGGCGGCGGCCATATTATTGAAGATTTGGTGGCGGGCAAAGCAGTGCAGCTGGAGGCCAAGGCCTACCCCACAGACTGCTACGCAAACACCAAGTGCAAAAAAGAGATCACTCTGGCCGAGATGCCCCACGCCCTGCTCTGTAACCCCCGCAACGGGTACCAGAACTATAATTGTGCAGTCAATCTCTCGGACAAGATTGTCTATACTTATATGGGCACACTGAAACCCAACTGCCGCAATGCCAATTATTGCAGCGCAGGCCAGCTCAGTCCCCTGCTCAATGACCCGCTTTACCGCACCATCGGCATCGGCACCCGTATCTTTCTCGGCGGCGGCGTGGGCTATGTGACCTTTCAGGGCACCCAGCATAATCCCGGTACGCCGCGCGGCGACAACGGGGTTCCCACCAGACCGGCAGGCACCATGATGGTTCAGGGCGATATGAAGCAGATGTCGGCGGACTGGCTTCGCGGGGTCAGCATCCGGGGATACGGCTGTTCCCTTGCCGTGGGTCTGGGCGTGCCGATCCCTATTCTTAATGAGGACATGGCCCGCTTTACCGGGGTTTCGGACGAGGAAATTTTCACCCATGTGGTGGACTACGGCCATGATTATACCAACGGCATTGCCCGCCATTACGGTCAGGTCAGCTATGCCCAGTTAAAGAGCGGTGAGATAGAGGTGGCAGGCAAAAAGGTACCGACCGCCCCGCTCTCCTCTCTGCCGGGTGCCCGCAAAATTGCCGAGACCCTGAAGCAGTGGATTCAGGAAGGAAAATTTCATCTCGGGGAACCGGTTGATTATTTTCCGAGCGCAGATTTTTCTTTTGATCCGGAAAAACAACAAAGTTGAACAGCAAGGTCGAGCAGCTCCGCCGCCTTCTCTCCGGTTTCGACCGGGTGGGAATAGCCTTTTCCGGCGGAGTCGACTCCTCCTTTCTGCTTCGCTCCGCCCTTGACGTCTTGGGGCCGGATAGGGTCTTGGTGCTCCATGCCCGCTCCTGTCTTCAGAAAAAGCAGGAACAGGAAAATGCTCGTACCTGGGCGGAACGGCACGGATACCCGGCTGCTGTCATTCAACAACGAATCATCGAGATAAATCCGCTGGCCTGGCATAATTTTGTTGCCAATCCGAAAAATCGCTGTTACCTCTGCAAGAAACACCTGTACTCCCTTTTCCTAGAGCATCCGGAGCACCTGTATCAGAAAGGTATACCAAGGACAACAACCCTGCTGGACGGAACCAATGCCGATGATCTGCGTCAGGGAGAAGCAGGTCGCCCCGGATTACGAGCACTTGCCGAACTCGGTATCTGTACGCCCTTGGCAAACTGCGACCTGAGCAAAAAGGAGATACGCATCCTGAGCCGAAACCTCGGTCTTGACACGGCTGACCACCCTTCATCGTCATGCCTTGCCACCAGAATTCCTCATGGAATGCCCATTACGGCAGAGCGGCTTATAAAGGTTGCGGCTCTGGAGCAGGTGCTGGAAGAGAACGGCTTTGCCGGATGCCGGGTTCGCCTGGATGCAAACGCGGAACAAACCGTTTTTGTGCAATTGCAAAAGACGCACCTTGAGCAACTCTTTTCCGGTTCCACGAGAAAGCATATTGTCACCCTGCTGAAAAAGAAGGGCGTTCACAAGATTTATCTTGACTTAGAAGGACGTTGACAGATGCTTCACTATCCGGTTTAATACCCTCTGTTGAAGATATCCTCTGCCTGCTGCAAAGGAACTGAGAAAAAAATTTCTTTGACAGAATTAATATTTCGTTATGTAATCTGACATATCTTATGCAGTGACACAAAGGTTGTATTCAGAACCAGTTATTGAATTCGTACTATACAAGAGAGGAAAGGGAGAATGAACAAAAAAGAATTGGTTGAGGCTATGGCCGGGGGCAGCTGACATCAGCAAATCAGCAGCGGAAAAAGCACTCAATGGTATGCTGATGAGCATTACAGAGGCCCTTTCCGAAGGTGACAAGGTCACACTGGTCGGATTCGGTACATTTTCCACTGCCAACCGTGCAGCACGACAGGCGAAAAATCCTCAAACAGGTGCGGTCATGGAAATTCCTGCCAAAACCGTGGCTAAGTTCAAGCCGGGCAGCAAGCTCTCCGAGGCTGTCAAATAGAGCTTCAGCGAAAAACACCTCATTATTTTTCAGTTTCAGTAAACTTTAAACTTGCCGGCATCGCCGAATCATATTATAAACATCCTGTTTTGAAGAACAGGAAGACGGACATTTTTGGCAATACATAATTTCATGTCGGGAAGTGGCTCAGCCTGGTAGAGCACAGCGTTCGGGACGCTGGGGTCGGAGGTTCGAATCCTCTCTTCCCGACCATTGATTTTTCAGTCAGCG
>MTKS01000148.1 GCA_004028495.1 Candidatus Electrothrix marina | reverse complement strand
CGTGTCCGGCATATTTTTCTTAAACTGGTACGACCGGGACAAGGCACGGAAGATACCCGTCAGGCGGCAACTTTTGAGGAGTTTAAGCCTGAGTATCATGGACTGATCAAGAAACTTGCCGATAGACGGTTGCTCGTAACAGGGCAGACTACAGAGAACCAAAAAAACATGGTCGAAGTTGTTCACGAGGCATTGATCCTCCACTGGACAACCTTACGCGAGTGGGTGGATAAGGAGCGGAGTTTTCTTGAGTGGCGTGAAAAGTTAAAAGTGCTGAGGAAGCAGTGGGAAAAAAGCAAGGAAGAAGACCAAGGAGAAAGTGCGCTGTTGCGGGGGCCAGCACTACATGAGGCCTTAGATTGGCGGGCAAGCCATACCGGGCACTTGGGAAAGAAAGAGCTGCATTTTATCGAAGACAGCAAGGCGGCGTGGATAAAACAGAGAAAACGAAGGAATATAATCATTGCTGCGGTGCTGCTGATTACAGTTCTAGGCGCGGTGGTGTTCTTTCTACTGTGGAAAAATGCAGAGCAGCAGAAAACCGTTGCTGAACAGAAAACTGTTGAAGCAAACATTGAAAAAGATCGAGCGGATGAGCAGAGAGAGCGTGCAGAGAAACAAACTTTGGAAGCACGTCATAATCTTGCCAAGGCGTTTGAAGGAAAAGCCTTGACGGCACTAAAAACGGCCAAACAAGAAGGAACTTGGGCATACAAGCAAACGGCCCTGTTTACGGCAGCCTCTTTGGGGCAGAAAATAGATCCTCAGCAACCCTCCTGGTTACCCAGTCCTTTAGCAATTTTATTTAACGCTGAAGTCTTTCACAATGCGCTGACAGAACAATGGAGTTCTCCTGTGCAGCAAGGTGCAGTCCGTAGCGTAGCCTTTAGCCCTGACGGTAGACGGATCGCTTCAGCTTCCGATGATAAAATGGTGCGAATCTGGGACAGCACGACTGGAAAAGAAATTTTTCTACTGCAAGGTCATACCGATTCCGTATGGAGTGTCGCATTCAGTCCTGACGGTCAATATATTGCTTCTGCTTCCAGAGATAAAACGATACGAATTTGGGAAGCTACATCTGGAAAAAATTTATTGATTATACAAGAAAAAGAAAAGATTCATCTTCCTTGCATAGCATTCAGTCCTAGTGGAAAAGGTGTAGCCGCAACTTCTTCCGGGTTCGCAATACGTATTTGGGATGTTGAGACCGGTAAGGAATTGACCATTCTAAAAGGAGACGGGCAAGCAACAGGCAGTATAGCTTTCAGTCCAGATGGACAATTACTGGCCTCAACTCATAATGGTGGTAAGATAAGGATTTGGAACGCGACGAGTGGGCAAGAGGTCAATTCGTTAACAGGACATACAGCCTATGAAATCCGCAGCGTAGCCTTCAGCCCTGATGGTAAAACCCTCGCCACTGCATCCTGGGATTTCAAATTTTCTATTGATAATACGGTACGGCTCTGGGATGTTAATACAGGTAAAGAATTAAATGTACTGAAAGGCCATACTAATGCTGTACTTAGTATAGCATTCAGTCCACATGGAAAGTATATAGCTTCTGCTTCTGCGGATAGGACGATCCGAATCTGGGATGTTGAGACCGGCACCGAATTGAAGTTGTTGAAAGGATCTGACGCTGCTGTCAGTGTAGCCTATAATCCCGATGGAAGTCAGCTAATTTCTGCTTTTCTGGATAATACAGTACGTGTCTGGGATGTGAATATTAACAAAGAGCGAAAGATACTTTCAGGCCATACTGATGATATTCGTAGCATATCATTCAGTCCTGACAGCAAGACACTTGCTTCTGCTTCGGGAGATAAGACCGTAAGGATTTGGGACGTTGTGACAGGGGAAGAGAAATTTACTTTGCAAGGAGGGCACGCTGCTGTCCGAATTGTGTTATTTAGCCCGGATGGAAAACGTGTAGCTTCTGCTTCTTGGGATCATACACAAAGAGTTTGGGATAGTAAAACCGGTAACGTCATTAAAATCTTAAAAGGTCATCCTTCTGGTATCTGTAAAATATTTTTTACTGCTGACGGTAACAAACTAATTTCTTATTGGTCCAACAATGGCCATGATATGGAAGGAATTTGGGATATTACCGGGGCAGGACTGTCTGTACAGAGAAGTAAATGGGACTGCGGTAGGGGTATCAATTTTTCTCCTGATCGAAGTATAACAGCATCTATCTATAATGTTAATGAAAATCATAATGATCGCGGTGTAGTAAAGGTTATGAACAATAAAACGGGGGAAAAAATTAATGTGCTGGATGGGCATAAAGATACCGTTTGGAATATTTCCTTCAGCTCCGACAGCAAGCGGATAGTTTCTGCTTCAGAAGATAAAACAGTTCGAATTTGGGATGTTGCCACAGGAAAAGAACAATTTTCCCTCAAAGGGCATCTCGACTCTGTTTCCCGTGCTGTTTTTAGCCCTAATGGACAAATGGTAGCTTCTGCTTCAAGAGATAAAACAGTGCGAATTTGGAACAGTGGGACAGGCAAGGAAATGAATGTATTTATTCATCCAGATGCAGTCTATACCGTAGCTTTCAGCCCAGACAGTAGATTTTTAGCTTCTGGTGCGGAAGACAAAATAGTACGGCTCTGGGATATGCGCCCTTACACCCTCTTCCTCCACAACTCCAAACCCACCCCCCTCTACCACACCTTCATAAAAGCCGTAAAATTCCTCTGGCAACTGGACGTACATGGCCTTGAAATCGTCGAAACAAACCGCCGCACCCCGGCAGACCTAAAAAAATACAGCACCCTGCTCGCACCCCCGCCACCCGGCCAAAGCAAATTTGACCAAGTCCTGGAATGGGCCGAGAAGCAGCAGGAGAAGTGAGAGCCGCCTCTGTCGACCGTCACTTCGGGACACCAAAAACGAGGCGAACAGCTTGGCGATCGCTCAAAACTAACGTAAATTTAACAACTTATCAACACAATATGCAGTAATCACATAGCCCATTCATCAACAATGGAGCGAGAAAACTATGAACACATTGAATCCTGATCGCAGTCAATTAATTGACGCAATAAACAAACTACCGTTGGACGTGCTCCCGGAACATGACGAAGACGATTGGTTTAATGCACCGGGTGTCTCCGACGATTTCATGGAAGATAGGGAGCAGCCCGACGACCAGATTCGGGAGACTCTGTAATCCTGAAGCCTTGAAAATTGGGCGACATCAGATTGCTAAAAAAGCCTTTCACGAAATATTTGGCAACAACAGCATTCCTTGCATCCTCATCTATCACAGTGTATCATCCATATACGTACCCCTTCAATACTCCAAAGAAAAAAGGGTGAATTATGCATACATTAAAAGCCTATGAAGAAGTGGTTGATTTCATAGCATCAGGCACAAGTCCTGATACTGTCGCCGCCTTCAAACCCTCGAATGCTGTCAGAGAACGGGTAAGAGATCTTCTTTATTTTGAAAAAACAAAAGGTCTCACCCTGGAAGAGACATCTGAACTTGACCATTATATGCAGCTCGAACATTTAATGCGGCTGGCAAAGGCAAGGGCACGGAAATATGCCTCCGGCAAGCAGATACATTGACGCCAAACTGCGGCGGTTTATCGCGGAACGGGCTGAATATCTCTGCGAATACTGCCTGATCCACGAAGACGACACCTACCTCGGCTGTGAAATAGACCATATTATCAGTCTGAAGCACGGCGGCACGTCAGATGCCGACAACCTGGCTTATGCATGTACTTTCTGCAACCGCCATAAAGGAAGTGATGTCGGGTCTGTTCTCAACTGTGACGAATTTACACGGTTCTACAATCCGAGGCAGGACCGATGGGCGGAACATTTTCAACTGGAAGGCCTCAATATCCGCCCACTTACTTCTATCGGCGAAGCAACGGCAAAAATCCTGCTGTTCAATACTGACGAAAGACTCCTTGAACGGGAATCATTGATTGATATCGGCAGATATCCTTCTTTGGCCGCGATGAAGGTCTTGTGATCTCCCTTTCTCCCCGCCAAAGCAAATTTGAATATATTCATCATGAGCACAACTCAATACACAGCAAACCAACTGAAGGAAATTAAATCGGAAAAATATGACAGGCAAGATGACAATATTATTCCTTATGGGTTTGCTGGCTGTCTCGTTGTTGTTCAATTACGTTCTTTACAAGCAGGGCAAGCAATTTTATCTCCAGCTCAATGCGGATCGACTGGATCCCGTCGGTTTATCCGTTTATCCTGCAACTTCACCAAATCATCAAAAAGAAAAGAGCAAAGCAAAACGAATCGTTTTTTTGGGAGATTCAAGAATCGCGGACTGGACGCAGCCGGAAATAACAGGGTATGAGATTTTCAATCGAGGGATCGGCGGTCAAACATCGGCGCAAACTCTCATGCGATATGATGCGCATGTCATGCCATTGGCCCCTGATATCATTTTGATTCAGGCTGGTGTCAATGACCTGAAAACGATCGCCCTGTTCCCTGAACAGCGAGACAGAATCCTTTCCGATGTTCAAAAGAATCTCCATGAAATAACCCGAAAAGCTGTTGACCAAGGGGCAACAGTCATACTGACAACAATTTTTCCGGTAGGGAAAGTTCCGCTTGAACGTAGACCTTTTTGGTCTGAAGATGTAGAATCCGCTCTTATTGAAGCCAATGCGTTTATTTTCTCATTGCAGGACGAACATGTCGTAATCTTTGACGCATACTCAATTCTGGTTAGTAAAAATGGAAAGATCCAGCCGCAGTATAGTCGTGATTTATTACATCTCAACAAACAAGGATATGCGGTTTTGAATCGGGAACTCGAACAGTTCTTTGCAAGATTACCACTGAGC
>MTKS01000147.1 GCA_004028495.1 Candidatus Electrothrix marina | reverse complement strand
GTGGATTCAATCACCGCTGCGGCCTCCGGGGTTCCGATAATATCGGAGGAGACATTCTGGCCCGCAGAATATTTGAGGTAATGATTTGATTCCGCGTAATCTTTATAGATGTTGTTGATCAAATTGCGCTTGATCGGGTTTTCCAGCTCATCCTGAAGGTTAAGCACCAGGATGATCAGTGAACCTGTGGCCGTCGGGATCCTGACAGATTCCGCAATAAAACCGATTCCTTGCATCTCCGGGATAACCAAGCTCAGGGCCTTGGCCGCGCCTGTGGTGGTGAGAATAATATTATTAAGAATAGAACGATTTTTACGCAGATCAGTGGCCCCCGCACCGGGCACGGCATCCAGGACTTTCTGGCTGCCTGTGGCGGCATGCACTGTAACCATAGATGCGGTGAGCATCCGGTCCGCGCCGAAATGATCCATGAGCGGCTTGATCATGTAGGACAGACAGGTGGTGGTGCAGGAGGCTGCGGAGATAATGGAGTGCTGCTCCGGCTTGTAATCGTCGTCATTAATGCCCATGACTGTGGTGATCGCATCCTCGGGCATATCAATCCCCTTGGATTTGATCTTAAAGGGGGCGGAGACCATGACTTTTTCCGCTCCGGCCTGAAGATGACCGCGCACCGAGCCCCAGCCTTCCTCTGCATCGGCGGTAGGATCTTTGAACGCGCCGGTGGTGTCTGCCACTATGCGAACATTATTTTCCTGCCATTTAATATCTTTGGGGTTACGGGCTTCACGCAGGACAGTAACCGGAACACCGTTCACGGTCATGGTGCCTGCCGCCTCGTTCAGGTTTTCAATAACCCGACCGCCCTTATGTCCGTGGAGATAGGTGGACAGTCTGCCGTAGGAGGAATCCTTCTCAATGGTTGCCGCGATGTCTTCCAGACCGCTGCCGACCTGACGTCCGAGGTTGACAACAATCTCTGAGAAAAACTGTCGGGAAACATGATGCCAGAGTGAAAGTTTTCCGATTCTGCCGAGGCCGTTGATTCCAAGTTTCATGTTCAATTCTCTCCTTTTTTTGTCCGCAAGACAGCCCCTGATAGGGCGGATGGATACAGCCGGACAAACCGGTCAGTATCCGCTCATTGCATATGGACATTTTAACAAATAGAAGTATGATATCCTGAATCAGAGTTCTATATATGGTATAAATGCATTTATTACAATCGAAAACCGATGTGCGGGAAAAAACAATTTTGTTGTCGTCCTGATTTGCCGGAAACAGCGCATGGAGTAAGGCGGGAAAGTTCAGGTAAGGCAAGGTTTTGATATTGTACTGAAAATGACAAGGTTTCCTCGCGGTTCTTCAATGAGTCTTTTTATTGCGAAGCTCTTGGTCTGATCCCCGCTCCCTGGGGCGGGGCAGTTCATCGGAGTTTATCGGTACAGGGCTGTTCGACAAATTATAACACATGTTATATGGCTGCAAAAAGGTAAATGCCTTTGAACAAAGGGCCGGATCATGATAAAAAAGGCGTGACGGGGACTGACTCCGTCGTAGAAGCCACTTTTTAACCATAAAGATTCTGTCAGTACGGGACAGTCTGTTCAGTGCAATATTTGCGCCTGCCTTCCCTGTCTGATACGTATCTTCAACCTGAAAAGCAACACCGCATGTTTACCAAAATTCTTATAGCAAATCGGGGTGAAATTGCCTGTCGAATCATCAGAACAGCACGGGCGATGGGCATCAAAACAGTTGCTGTGTTTTCCGATGCCGACAGATCCGCCCTTCATGTTCGGACGGCTGATGAGGCTGTCCATATAGGCGCGTCAGCACCGACAGCAAGTTATCTGAACCTTGAGAAGATCATCGATGCCTGTAAAAGCACCGGTGCCGAAGCCGTGCATCCGGGATACGGTTTTCTTTCTGAAAATGATACCTTCTGCCGACGACTGGGAGAGGAGGGGATAGTCTTTATCGGTCCCCCGGTGGAGGCCATTACCAGCATGGGGGATAAGATCACCTCCAAGCAGATCGCGGAACAGGCCGGGGTGAATACCATACCGGGGTATGACGGTATTCTGGAAGATGCTGACCAGGCCGTGGAAAAGGCGACAGAGATTGGGTATCCGGTCATGCTCAAGGCAACTGCCGGCGGCGGGGGCAAGGGGATGCGGATTGCCCGCAATGAGCAGGAATGCCGGGATGGGTTTGAGCGGGCGGCCGGAGAGGCTCGATCCAGCTTCGGCGATGATCGCCTCCTGATTGAAAAATATATTGAGCAGCCCCGTCATATCGAGATTCAGGTGATGGCGGATCAGCACGGCAATGTGGTTTATCTGGGTGAGCGGGAATGTTCGTTGCAACGGCGGCATCAGAAGGTTATTGAAGAGGCTCCGTCGCCCTTTCTCACCCCGGAGACCCGCCGCCGGATGGGGGAACAGGCGGTCATGCTGGCCGAGGCGGTGAATTATACCTCTGCCGGGACAGTGGAGTGTATTGTTGATCAGGAGCAGAATTTTTATTTTCTGGAGATGAATACCCGCCTCCAGGTGGAGCACCCGATAACCGAGATGGTGACCGGCTATGATCTGGTGGAGTTGATGATTCGGGTGGCGGCGGACGAAGCCCTGCCCATGTGTCAGGAAGATATCCAGCTGAAGGGCTGGGCCTTGGAATGCCGGGTTTATGCGGAAGATCCGGTGCGTGATTTTTTTCCGTCCACCGGCAGGGTCACAGTGTATCAACCGCCCTATGAGGATATGGAGACGGTTCGTCTGGACAGCGGGATTGTCGAGGGGAGTGAAATTTCGGTCTATTATGATCCTATGATCTCCAAGCTGGTGACCAGAGGCGAGGACAGGGAGGAGGCGATCTCCGCTATGCAGGATGCCCTGGACGAGTACGTTATTCGGGGGGTGGCCACCAATATGAACTTTCTGTCCGCTCTGATCGCTCATCCGAGGTTTCAGCGGGGAGAGCTTTCCACCGGTTTTATTGACGAGGAATTTGCCTGCGGTTTTCGTGATACCAAGACCAAGGTGGATGACCCGGACATCCCCGTTGTGGTGGCAGGGATTGTCCATCGGCTGTACATGGACAGGGCTGCGAAGATCAGCGGCCAGATGGCCGGACATGAACGCCGGGTGGAAGATTCCTGGGTGGTGGTCGTCGGAGATGTGCATAAGCCTGTTTCTGTTAAACCCTTTCAGGCGGATTGCGGCTATCGAGTGGATTATAAGGGGAAGAACTATAGAGTAAAGACGGATTGGCAGTTTTCCCAGAAGGTTTTTCACGGCACCGTCAATAATCAGCGTTTTTGTTTGCAGGTGAGCAGGCAGGGGCTCGGGTATTCGATCCTCTATCGCGGGCTGAGAACTGATGCCCTGGTGATGCCTCCGGGAGTGGCTGAGCTTCATCGGATTATGCCTGCCAAAGCGGCTGTTGATCTGTCCAAATTCCTGCTTGCTCCCATGCCGGGTCTGCTGGTGAAACTTGCTGTCCGAGCCGGACAGGAGGTGAAGGTCGGGCAGGAACTGGCGGTCGTCGAGGCCATGAAAATGGAAAACGTTCTCCGGGCACCGGCAGACGGCAAGATCGCCGGTATTGCAGTAAACCTGGGCGACTGCCTGACTGTTGATCAGGTGATTCTCGAATTTGCCTGATATGGATGTGATGATGAAACAGGTAACGAAACAGGTAACGAAACAGGTGGCAATGCAATCCCGAAACAGATATCTTTCAGTTTTTGCGGTTCTTTTTCTTTGTTTGAGCGGGATGGTCAACTCGGTACATGCAGAAGCCGCAGAATCCGCCGAAATAAACCCGGCCTTTCAGGCTTGGCTCAAGGCCTTTGCTCCACGCGCGGCCAAGCAGGGCATAAGCAGAGACCTCTACCAACAGGCCTTTGCCGGGATAACAGTGCCGGATGATGAGGTGCTGCGTAAGGCGGCCTTTCAGCCGGAATTTACCACCGAGATCTGGGATTATCTGGATACAGCGGTGAATGCGGTAACTGTGGCAGAAGGCCGGGTTATGGCGAAAAAGCATCGGGCATGGCTGGACAGGATTTCTGCCCGTTTCGGCGTGGAAGCGACGGTGCTGCTGGCGATTTGGTCCATTGAAAGCCGCTACGGTGCAGTGCTGGAACGTCCGGGGCGGCTTCATTACGTGCCCCAAGCCTTGGCCACCTTGGCTTACGGGGACAAAAATCGTCGTCAATTTGGTGAGCAGCAGTTGATAGCTGCCTTGCAGATTGTTCGGGATGGTGATGTGGGCTTTGCCCAGCTCTACGGCTCCTGGGCCGGAGCAATGGGGCATACGCAGTTTATACCCACCAGTTATCAGGCCTATGGAGTGGATATGGATAAGGACGGGCGGCGGGATATCTGGACTTCCGTGCCTGATGCCCTGGCAACAGCGGCAAATCTCCTCCATAAAAACGGTTGGCGGACCGGCAAGTCATGGGGCTATGAGGTGCGGGTGCCCAAGGGCGGTGCCCGCTACCAGGGCAAGACCAAGACCCTTGCCCAGTGGCGGGATCTCGGTTTTATCCGTCCGGACAGGAAATCTTTTCCTGAACCGAATACACGGGCGGAATTAAAAATGCCTGCCGGTGACCGTGGTCCGGGCTTTCTTGTTCAGCGTAATTTTTTCATTATCAAACGCTATAATAATTCGGATTTTTATGCCTTGGCTGTGAGCCTGCTTTCCGACCGGCTGGCCGGGAAACAGGGGATGAAGCAGCTCTGGCCCAGACCGGCGGATGCGCTTTTTCCTGAGGAGAAATTCCAGTTGCAGGAATTATTGCACGCCAAGGGTTTCTACGAGGGGGCCATTGACGGGGATCTCGGCGCGGGAACCCGCAAGGGGATCAGGGCTTTTCAGGGCAGGGTGGGGATGTCTCCTGACGGCAAGCCGACCCGTACGGTCTTGGAGGCTTTGAGGAAGGCCGGGGGATTATAAA
>MTKS01000146.1 GCA_004028495.1 Candidatus Electrothrix marina | reverse complement strand
GATTATTACCGCAAGGGCGGGGATTCGCTCCAGGGCCGCTATCATTATTATCGCCTCCACCCCTTGTCTCTCTACGAACTGAGCCGAAACCCGTCATCCCAGGATGTGGAGGCTCTGCTCAGATTCGGCGGTTTCCCGGAACCCTTTTTTGCTCAGTCGGAACGGAATTGGAAACGCTGGCAGCGGGAACGCATCTCCAGGGTAATCCATGAAGATCTGGTCTCGCTGGAACAGGTGCGGGAAATAAGCCAGCTGGATCTACTCGCTGTCCTGCTTCAAGACCGAGTGGCCTCGCTCCTGTCCATCAATTCCCTGCGGGAGGATTTAGTTGCCTCTCATGAGGCGGTTGACCGCTGGGTGCGCATTCTGGAAAACCTCTACTACTGTTTTCGGATCAGACCCTTTGCCGCCAACAAGATCAAGTCCCTGAAAAAAGATAAAAAGCTGTACCTCTGGGACTGGTCTCTTTGTCCTGATCCCGGAGCACGGTTTGAGAACCTAGTCGCCTCCAATCTTTTAAAATATTGTCATTATCAGGAGGACACCCTTGGCGACAGCATGGAGTTATGCTTCCTGCGGGATAATCTGAAACGGGAGGTTGATTTTGTGGTGCTGCGGGACAATGTGCCGGTTTTTGCCGTTGAATGCAAGATCGGGGCGAAATCCTTGAGCAAGCATCTTTCCTACTTTGCTGAACGAACAGATATCCCCTGCTTTTATCAGGTGCATACCGGACAGGATGACTATGAAATCGCAGATCTGCGTGTACGGGTGCTGCCGTTTACCCGATTTGTTGAAGAGGTGTTGCAGGTGTGATCCTCCGGGAGCTTGATCAGGAAAAAAAAATCTCCTCAACCGGAATACGGATATCCAGCACAGTATCAACGACCTCTCCCTGTGTAAACGTCCGGGCCTGCTCCATTGAGGAGTATACCGTAACAGATTGGGCAACAGGGATAACCAACCAGCAGGACCGAATCCCGGCCTGAAAATAACCAACGAATTTTTCCAGAATTTCCTGAGTTCCCTGCGTCGGGGACAAAATTTCCACTACCATGAGCGGTGCTTCGGTCATTTTAATCACATCGCCTGCTGAAAATTGTATCTTTCGTTTTGGATAGATACACACATCAGCAACATAATCCTTTTCCAATTGAAGAGCCAGTTCAGAAAACACAGAATACTTTTTCAGCTTGTGCAGAGCCACGATCATATTACTGCTCAGATAGGCATGATGATACGACGGAGTCATTACGTTTTCCTCTTGCTTGACGTTCATTGCTTTCATCCCCCCAACCAAAAGAAGCCCGTCATAAATGACAGGCTTCTTCTTTTTGCTTATGCTACGTTCATTATCCCGTTTGACCTCTCTCCTACCGCACCCCGGTCGATTCCAGATACTGCAACAACTCGGATTTGGGTGAAAGGATCAGCGAGGTATTCTCCCCAATGATATTGCGGTAGCTTTCCAGACTTTTCTGGAAAAAATAAAATTCCACATTCTTATTGTACGACTCACCGTACAGCTTGGTTGCTTCAGCATCCGCTTCACCGCGAATCTCGGTTGCCTTGCGTTTGGCCTCCGAGGTGATCTCCTTGAGTTCACGATCCACCTTGCCGAGAATCTCGGCCTTACGGCCCTCACCCAGCGACCGTTTTTCCGCCGCGATTCTCTTACGTTCCGAGATCATCCGGCTGTACACCTTTTCCCGAACGCTCTGAATATAATTGACCCGTTTAAACATGACATCAATCAGCTCGATGCCGTACTTCAGGGTGTCCTTGGAGGCCTGTTGCAGGACCATCTCACTGATCTTGTCACGCCCTTTTTCCGGAGCCCTGTTCATCTCCTCCTCCCTGGAACGGGCAAAACTGTACTCCTTATCCCAATCCGAAGAACGAATAATTTCAATCAGATCATTCTGATTGACCAAGTCCCGGACCGCACCGTTGATAATGTCGTCAAGCAGGGTCTGGGCACGCATTTCAGTCCCGACAGCCTGGAGAAAACGGAGAGCGTCGGTAATCCGCCAGCGTGCCGTATTATCCATAAAGATAAAGGTTTTATCATTGGTGGCGATCTGATTGGGATCTCCGTCCCAGATCAGAATACGCTTTTCAAAATAGCGCACATGCTGGATAAACGGCACCTTGAATTTCAAACCGGCAGTGGTCTCCGATTTGCCCACCGGAGCACCGAATTGGGTGATAACCGCCTGTTTACCTTCCTGAAGGATATAAAATCCATCCCAGACCGTGGCTATAACGGCGGCGACGAGCACGAGAGTGAGTATTTGTATTGCCTGTTTCATAATCTATTGCATCCTGCTGTTTATTGAAAGGAGATAGGTATTCTTCCGTCTCGGTAAAGGCAGACCTGCGTGTCTGCCCGGATGCGGCGGGGGAGTTCACGAACTGCCCCGGCAGCATCTGCAAAAACGATAATCTTATCCTACACAGGAGGTTATTTACCGGTCAAATTCAGCAAAGGAAGCACGGTCTGCTCTTTGCCGTCCATCACATAGATCTGCTTCACCTTGGGCAGAATATCCTGCATGGTTTCAAGATACATACGCCTTCGGGTCACTTCTTTCGCCTTCATGTACTCCGTAACAATGGCGTTAAAACGAGCAGTTTCACCCCGTGCGTTATTAATACGCTGCACAGCATAGCCATGCGATTCTTCAATGATCTGCTTTGCGGAACCTCGGGCCTTGGGAATCACCCTGTTATAGGTTTCCTCCGCCTCGTTGACCAGCCGTTTCATATCCTGATCCGCCTCGTTCACCTCGTTAAATGCCGGTTTCACCGCATCAGTGGGGGTGATATCCAGGAGCTGGAGGGTACTTATATAGATCCCGCTTTCCAGTTTATCCAGATCCTTCTGCAATTCCTGTTTGGCCATTCCCGCCAGAACAGAGCGATTCCCCAGTACGTAATCAAAATCCATATTGCCGACAATGCGACGAATAACGGTCTCCGAATTATCACGGACCGCCTGCCGGACATTGCGTACCCTGAAGAGAAAACGAACCGGATCATTGACCGTGAACTGGACGATCCAGGCCACATCAATAACGTTTTTGTCGCCGGTGAGCATCAAGGATTCCCGATCAAAGCCCTCTTTGCTGAAGGTGCTGTTCTGGCCCGGGGTTCTGGTCCGAAAACCGAACTCCTCCTTACGCACGGTCTTGACATCCACCTTTTCCATATCTTCTATATACGGCATCTTAAAACGAAGTCCGGGCTCGGTTGTGCGGTGGTACTTTCCGAATCGCATGACGATTCCCTGCTCACCGGGCTCTATGGTGTAAAAAGAGGAGTAAACAATCTGAAAGCATATAATCGCCAGCACAATCAGGGCCACCTTGCCGATTCCGGCAAGAACGCCGACGATCCGGTTCTTCTCCCTTTTGTGAGGGCGGTCGTTCTTTGCTCTCTTCATTAAATGAATCTCTGATCTTCTGGATCAGGGCGGCCAGAAAATCTTCCGGGGTTCCCGGTTTCTTCTTTTTCCCCCAAGGGGATTGGTCGTTCATGGGCATAGATTCACCTTTGCGTTTACCTTTGCGGATGGAGATAAGAGTGTATGAAGAGTCGCCGAAATTATAAAGTTGACCCAACGAAGTAATATAATTAAGCACATAGAGCACAAACAGCCCGGTGATTTATCACCGGGCAAGAGCTCTGTTTTACGTCGAACTCGGATTATTTCGGTATTTAAAACCGTAATGGATTGTCTTACAAGTGTTTTTTATTTTCTTTTTCTTATGGAGGATCAGTACTGAAATATACCTCCTCAGGGCGGGAAGCTCAGCGCGAAATCCCGGACAGGGCATCAACCGGAAAAACCGGATATTCTCCGCCGGTTGCCAGGAGCCAGCAAAGGACTATCAGGAAAAGAGAAACAAGAAATAAGAACAGTTGGAGCCAGCGTCTGCTGCCGAGCAGATCCAAATCTGTCAG
The DNA here is from genome assembly GCA_004028495.1 of Candidatus Electrothrix marina. Taxonomy (GTDB): domain Bacteria; phylum Desulfobacterota; class Desulfobulbia; order Desulfobulbales; family Desulfobulbaceae; genus Electrothrix; species Electrothrix marina. The sequence continues at coordinate 1,040 of MTKS01000146.1, read as the reverse complement.
CTGAAGAAGCAGGCCGCAGATCAGCCCGCAGGCCAGACCGAACAGATGGGCGCCAAAATCTGTCCGTTCTCCCTCGCTGCCCAGCATAGCCAGCAGGCCCGCTCCGGCCCCGAGGGGAAGAACCATCTGTCTGACAATGGTAGAGGCCTTGTTATTCAATTGACGCCCGCAGAGGATACCCACTGCGGCAAAGACGGCTGTTGAAAAACCCACCGAATAATGAGGCGTGTCACGGAGAATGATGTTCAGAAAATTCCCGGTCATGGCAGCCGGCAGCAGGGTCAGCCAGCCCATGCCGTAGCCTGTGGCCTTGCAGAGCAGATGAACGATCACTCCGCCGATAACACAATTACCGACAAGATGCAACTGATCCGCATGCAGGGTCAGGGCCGTGACCAGACGCCACCACTCCCCCTGCTCCAATATCGCACGGCTGTCCACTGCACCGGCCTTAAACCAGGGATTAGCAGTCAACCAGGGGCCGGTCAGCCAATAAAAGATAATCAGACCGCCGAACATGAGCAGGGTCGGTGGATTATCCGTGCGAACAATCGGACGCACCGCAGAGGGAGGCGGGGGCCAGTAACGATTTTCTTCACGAAAGGCCCGGAGTTCCTGCATGGCCTGATCAGCATCCCTTTTCCTGGTCAGGATCACTCCGTTATGACGATCAATCTGCTGGTCAATACCGACGGCGCTGAGCACCAAGGACAAGTCCGCTAAGTCTGCTCTATCCCTTGATCCGGCCTTAGCCACAAGGACCCAGCCATCTTCCGTTCCCTCTGTCATTGCTCAGCTGGAAAAAATATCTAAGCAGAATCGCCCCAATCGCCCCAGATCCTGACAGACATGAACACCGCCCTCTTCCAAGGCTTTGATCTTTGTTGTTGCACTGCCCCGTGAGCCGGAAACAATAGCGCCGGCATGGCCCATATGCCGTCCAGGCGGAGCAGTCAGCCCGGCAATAAAACCCACCACCGGTTTATCAACCCTGTCCCGGATGAATGCAGCAGCCTCTTCTTCAGCAGTACCACCGATCT